>JAUYCD010000091.1 GCA_030692375.1 Candidatus Latescibacter sp.
AAAGCGCAGCGCATCTTTTAGCAACCGTTTCGGCATCTATTTTGAAAAGAAACGCAATAAAATATGTCGTCATGTATATTTCAGATTTCTTTCAATAATCCACCTGATATCCAGTACCGGTTTTTTTACTTTGCTTCCCCACTCCCAAATGTTTGGACATCACCTTAAAGACATCAGTATTCTGGATCACTCCGCAAAGATCCATGGAACCCGGCCCATACGCGCTCACTGTCACATCCTCGCCGGTATGCCCGGTGGATTTGATCCACTGAATTGCCACCGGTTTCCCGCCATCACTGTATGGGAAGCCGTCTTTTCCGAGAATATACCTGGGGAATCCGGATGCCACAATCGCGCTGTCGGGCTTGGAAAGATCATACATTCCGGCCAGATGCGGGCCGCCGCAGCCGTGATCGGGAACCACAATCAGCAAAGTGTTCTTATTCTTTTTCGCGAAATCCATCGCAACACCCACTGTTTTGTCGCAGGCTATCCCATCCCACAGGAATTCCTGTGTAAGGTGCGCATGAGCGGCGTGATCGATTCTCCCCGCTTCTACCATGAGGAAGAATCCCTTTTTATTTTTGGACAGGACTTCGAGAGCTTTGGTGGTCATTTCCCAAAGGCCGGGCTCTCCCGCCTTGTCCTTCGAACGGTTGTATTCATACTGCATATCGCCGGAGTTGAAAAGGCCTAGCAGCTTAGGGGTTTTTCCGGTGTCAACCGTATTGAATCCGACGCTGTTGTAAACATACGTATAACCATTTTTTTGCATTTCACGGATGATGTTACGGTTATCCTTGCGTTTGGAGGGTGCGCCTTCCTCATCGATGGCGCCGTTCGGAATCATATAGTCTCTCCCCCCCCCCATAACCACCTCGATGCCTTTTCCCACCAGGTCGGCGGCGATGAGCTCATACCAGTTTCGGTCGGAGCGGTGGGTATAAAATCCCCCCGGAGTGGCGTGTTGAATAAGGGTAGTGGTTATGAGACCGGTGGAGTAGCCCGCCTTTTCGGCAAGTTCGAGAATGCTCTCCACCGGACGCCCGGTCAGGGAATCGCCAAGAATGGTCGTGGCGTCTTTCCCCAATACCCCATTGACCGTTTTAATCCCGCAGGCATAAGCGGTCACCGCAGCCGCCGAATCGGTTATCAGCGCATCGGCGGAATAGGTACGGCAGCGTCCCTGGACGGGCAGCTTATCGACGTTGAGAAGGCTGTCCACACCCACTGTCATAGCCCGTATCGAGGCCCACATCGAGATGGAACAGCCGTCGGGGATGATCAGTATCACATTCTTCTCCGCCGCCGAAAATGAATAACTCCCCAAGAAAAGGGATATGATGATAATCAATGTTTTTGCAGTAAAGGACATTGTACCCTCCTGAAAATGGTTGAATTCATGTTTTGACCCGAATTATTCACAAACTAGCTATGACATTTTCTTAACTCTTTTTTAAACAGATACTTATTATTAATTTGGGAAGGCAGCCCCCTAAATCCCCCAAAGGGGGACTTTTCGTGGTAAAGATGAAAATGCGAAAGTGTAACTTTTTAAATAACCTATTAAGCCTTGTATTGCAGTCTTTTAAGTCCCCTTTTGGGGGATTTAGGGGGCTGTAGTTTTAACGCTCACAGAGCCTAAAATCCCTTTTACATGCATAATTCGGGTTAAAAACCTTAACAATAAAATATAAAGTATTTTCCCGCGAGGGGAAATGTGAAAGTTTTTTTTAGAAAAAACGTTTGCTTTCGGCTGAATCCATACTCTAATTATAGGTACAATTACGCCAGATGTATTCCCAACAGAGAAGGAGACTTTTTTATGAAACGACGCGAAGCGATTCGGCTGTTCCCGATTTCCCTGGCCGGGATGACAGGAATGGCGCAGCAAGTGTTCGGCGGGGAGATGAAAGAGAAAGAGGAACGGGAGAACAACGATGAACCGCTTGCCATGCAGTATTCAAAAAAAGTGAGGGAGCGCCTCACCTGGATCCGTCAGAATCAAACGGAAAATCTCATGGAGGCCGCGCATGCCATTGCCCGAACGGTCGAAAACGGCGGCCAGTGCTATCAGGTGAGTTGGGACGCCGGTCACACCGAGGCGGACTCCTGGCCGGGACGTAATGGCGAGCCGGAGATTTTTTCGACCGCTTTCGACATCAATAAAGCCAAAAAAGGGGACCTGCTCCTCACTTCCGGGCAGACTCCCTATACCGAGGAACTCGGGAAAAAGGGGATATTTCTCATCGGCTGCCCCAGCCCGTGGAGCGGGGATGCACGGTTCCCTGAGCTGCTACGGGATGATATAAAGAAGCTTGTCCTCAGGCCTTATGCGGATATCTACATCGAGAACCAGGCGACCACACTCGGCGGGGTGGTCAATGTTCCCGGAATGCCTGCGCCGATCGGTCCGGTTTCGGGAATTACGGGGAAAACGACCATCTGGATGATGCTCGCCGATGCCTGCCGCACACTCGCCCGAAAGGGACTAAGCCGCCCGGTCAAGGGCGACGAGCCGATACTAAAAGGAGGCGACAAGCCCGATTACCGGACTTTCGCAGGATGGGCGAAGCTCAACGATCCTCTCATGGACGACTATTTCAACGAGGTAATGAAACAGCTCGAGATGGTTTTTGCAGAGCTTGGCACTATCCGTAAGATTGCAAAAATAAGCGTCGATTCTGTCCTTAATGGCGGGAAGATTTACGGTTACAGCCTCCACAGTTCGATTGCCGGGGAGGCCAGCACTCGTCGCAGCGGGCTTTCCATAACCGAGGGCGTTTACGGCTCCACGATGGATACACCGGAAAAGCGGAAGAATTTCAGGGGAACATCCAAGGACTGCGTCATCATGGGAATCACGAAACCGGACGACCCCACTGACCTCGCGTTCCTCGATATGTTCCGGCAGCGCGGCATGAAGGTCGCCTCTCTCGGCCCGATGACCCGGAGCATTCAGGTTCCAAAGGGAAGAACCGTCCCGAAGGAGACCGATTTTCATGCCGGCCGTATGTGCGATACCTACGGACTTTTTGCGGTGCCGGGTTTTGAGCAGCGCATCTGCCCGACTTCAGGCGTCGTTCTCGACCATCTGTTCTGGTGTACGATGCTGGAAGTTGTCGAGCAATACATCGACCGTACCGGCGGAGATGTCCCGGGAGTGTACTATTCCGCCGCGCTGAAAGGCGGGATGGAGCATATGTACCGTATGCTCGAGGTATACCGCGACAGGGGGAAATGACTGCCCTCACCCCCTGCCCCCTCTCCCGTAAACGGGCGAGGGGGTAATGATTCATATGATTTTAAACAACCATAAAGAGAAAAATATCAATAATAGAATGAAGTTTCCTGCATAAGATTCATCACATATCAACTATCATAAACAGATTTTGTAAATGATCCGTCACAAAGGGAGGAAGTGTGGAATCACGGCGTGAATTCTTACAGAAAACAATAGCAGCTGGAATTGCCGGAATCGTTGCGTCCGGGGTAGCGCCTGCTTTTGCAAAAGAAAGAGTTGCAAAAGGCGGGATTACTTTGGAACAAGCCTGGAAAGTTCACCGTAAATGCCTCATCATCGATGGCCACCAGGATACATCGGTGAGACGGTTCGCCCGTAAAGAGAATCCAAAAAATTGGATGAAGCGCGATACATCCTACCATTCGGACATACCCCGGATGAAGGAAGGAGGGCAGCAATACGTCGGGTTCTTTCTCGTAGAGGATAGTACGGTCACCAACCTCTGGACCATTACCGAATTCATCCTGGAGCAGATCAATGCACATCCAGAGGACCTCATGCTGGTTCTTTCATCAAAGGATGCGGTTCGAGCCGGAAAGACGGGGAAGGTTGGTGTTTTAATGGAAATAGAAGGCCCGGCAAGATGGCTGAATGGAAATATAGATATCCTCCGGCTTTTATATCGCCTCGGGGTGCGCTCGGTGCATATCACCCACGGGGAAGGGGGGAGCGAACCGACCTTCCTGCAGGGCACTCGGAGTATCACAGGTCCCTGCACACCTGAAGATCGGGAGGCGCAGCGCAAAAACGCCGTCGGTCTGACTCCCTTCGGCCTGGAGGTACTGAAGACGAATATTGAACTAGGTATTATCACCGATCTGTCCCACACAAATGACAAAGCTTTTTTTGATGTCATTGAAAACTCCACGAAGCCGCCTATCATGAGCCACACGGCTGTCTTTTCACTCTGTCATCAATATCGGTGTCTGACGGACGATCAGATCAAGGCGCTTGCCGCAAGAGGCGGAGTAATGGGCATCGTTGTTCTTCCCGGGTTCATCGACACCGATCCCAAGAAAGCCACTATCGACCGCTTAATAGATCATATTCTATATGTGGCGGACCTGGTAGGCATCGAAACGGTTGGCTTCGGCTCCGATTATGACGGTTTTTCAGATATTCCGATAGTGCCCGATGTGTCGCAGCTTGTGAATCTCACTCGCGCCATGCTGGCTCGCGGCCTGACTGAGGAAGAGATAAGGAAATTCTGGGGTGGCAATTTCCTGCGGGTCCTCCGGAATACAATCGACAAGCCGGAGAAATAATCCCCTCACCCCCTACCCTTTCTAAAGTCTAAAGTATAGCTGTTTATTCAGGCTTTATCATTCCATTTTCTTTGCCGAAAAGCCTGGCATACATATCTATTTGACTGCCTGCGTCATAAAAGCCATAGGGAGAGCCGACAGCCCAATCTTCGGGAATCTCACTCAGCCGAACCATTTTCCCGCCTCGCTCCAGGTTTGAAAAAAAAGCGCCGGTAAACAGGGAACTCTTCTCCAGTATTTCTTCATGAGTCTGATACAGCCCCCCTTTCTCAAACATCCATTGAATACGATGGAGCATGGGAAGCCACATGAACTCATCGATGCCCCATTCATCCATGCTGTTGAAAACATAGTTCTGTTTCAGGGGCTGTATGGTTATTGCAAACCAGTGCGAGGATTCATTAGGCATCGGGCCCTCGTTGATTTTGCCGGTAAAGGGGCCCTTCCCACGGTCCTTATACGATACAACCGTTATGCCTCCGGCGCTCTTTCGCAAATCTTTGCAGGAAAGCGATACGGCTTCGATACCTCCGCCAATCGCGGCATAGGCCCCCCATACACCATGAAGGCCGTGAGAATAATAGTCAGAACAGGCATTCCACGCTTCATATCCTGTAATCTCATCTCTTTTAACCTTGGCGCGGATGGTATACATTTCTTGTATATGCTCATAGGATGATCCGGTCATAATGGGCGCGTTATATTTCTTCGCCAGATATATCATTTCTTTTGCTTTTTTTATGGAATCGGTGAAGGGTCTGTTGATGAATGCAGGAATTCCGGCTTCCAGGTAAGGCCGGGCGAGTTTATGGTTGTAAGCAACAGCGTTGAAATCATCGATCATTATACCATCAACCTTGTCAACCATGCCATCGAACTTATCTTCTACCTCGATGCCGAATTTTTTACCGAATTTCCCGGCAGCTTCCCGGTCGGCGCTCCATACTTTAGTATAGATCATTCCCAGCCTTCGTATTTCACCTTCCGTCGGGTTGAAGAATCTGCCCCATATACCATTCGAATGTCCTCCAGCCCCCAGGAGGAGACCCACCCGCAGGAGATCTTGAGATGCCGGGGATTTGCGCGTAAACATCACTTTCGCTCCGGCGGAAGATGCCGCGGCGGCAAGAGCCATTGAACCGCCGATTTTGAGAAACTTGCGTCTTGAATTTTTTGTGGTTTCAGACATAAAGGGCTCCTTCGTATGAAGACTCTGAAACAAGTTCAGGATGACACGTGTCTAGAATTTGTTCCTGCTTAAGCAAGGCATCGGCATCTATCTTTTTCATCATTAATCAAAGAATTCCTCGCGGTTTGCGCGAGGTAGAATCCCCCCTGTCCTTCGGACATCCCCCCTTGTTAAGGGGGGCAAAGGATAAGTGCTCTCACCAATCCCGCCGGTGTTAGAATGGTCTTTCGCTTTTGTCGCCCTCGTCTTCATAAGGGGGATGTCACCGAAGGTGACTGGGGGATTCTTCTTTAAAAAGAGACCTACCCCCGATATTTCTTCCACGATTCGATCAGCGCAAGTACTTTCTCCCATACCTGATCGGACGGATCGCGAACATTATCGACCGGCGAAAGGATAAAGCCTGCCGGTCCCAGTGTTTCGATTGCCTTGTTGACAGCTGTATCTATATCCTCTTTCGTACCGTTCTCGACGGTGATGAATCCATTGACGCCGCCCCATGTACTCATACGGCCCCGGAGTTGCTCGCCCATCCGCACAAGATCGGTGCCTTTGCCCTGGACAGGATCGGGACCGATAAGGACATCGATACCAAGATCGATGAGCATATCATGCAGCGGCATGGAACCGCTGGTGAGAATATATCCGTATTTTACACCGGCTTCATGGGCCATACAAACTTCCTCTCGGATAACCGGGAAAAAGAACCGCCGATAGAGTCCCGGAGACCAGAAGTCCGTGCCCTCATACCACGCACGGCGGATGAACAGATCGATGCCGTAGTCCAGGTATGCCTGCATGCGCGGCCTGTTCCATGCGTCGATGATGCTCAGCAGTTCCCCCAGGAAGGATGGTTCGTCGATCGCCATCATGACAGCATTCTCAAGCCCGCAGAACCAGGCCAGCGCATCGCCGCCCACTCCCCAGCCACCGGCAAGAAGGAGACCATGCTTTCCGGACAATTCTTTTCCTTTGTTCCAGGTTTCGCGACAGATATTGAGATCATCCTTTGTCGGAGGCGCAAGAAGATGGCGCAGGGATGCGAGATCATTTCCTGTTTCGATAAGGTGTTTTGTACATCGCGGCGCCAGGTAGTCATCCATGAACGGAACGTGAAAATCGCCCCTGGCGGCGTCACCATAAGGCCAGTCGTCCGTCTGGTCAACCGCGACGGACAGCGTCCCGGAAGGAGTGATATATTCTTTATGCAGTACCGGATAACGGTGGTCATACGGGGTCTCTGCCCATTGTCGCATTGTTACTCGTTCATCGAACCGCACCGGAAAACCCGGGGCATCCGAATGCCCGATCGTATCGATATGCGGAGCAAAAGAGCGCAGGTCTACGACCGTATCAAGGCCCAGCTCGATTTGCGCCTCGATGAATGCAGTTTGATCGCTGCCTTTTCCCTCCCTTCCGAGCCGTTCCTCGAGCGCAGTGAAGATCATGAACGCCAGGGGAACATGATCGGGTTTCTCGCCATTCAGAGCTGCAAGCATCCGTTCACGGGAAGACATTTCATCAGCCATTTGTGTTTTTTCTTATAGAGACAGAATCAGGAAATAAAGTTATCCGGTTATATCGTTAAGTAAGCTAAGGTGATCATCCGATAAGGTTAATCCCCCCTACCCCCCTTATTAAGGGGGGAAAGAGAATATTTTTTCTGGCAGTATGTAAACATTTATTAGGATTTGAGAGAACCGTCTCCCTAAATTCCCCCCTTAATAAGGGGGGATGCCGAAGGCAGGGGGATCTTTAAAGACACATGAACACTCAATTTCTCTTATCTACTTTATGTTGTTGACTTAACTGCATAACCGTATAAAGTTATTATCATGTACCCTTATTACCTCATTTTCTTTTCTTTGATACTTTGCAGCTTTGTCACTTTGTCACTGTTTTCTTTCAGCCGATAACCCTGCCGAGAATCCATATAGTATTTTTGAATACCACTTCTCCCCCGGAGTCTCTCGGACACCAGGGCGCATTTCCGGAAACCAGCTTCCACTCGATATCCTGTGAATATACTGCCGCCGGAATCTGCAAAAAAATAAACATCATTCCAAGAACCAAAAATCGACGCTCTCTCATATATTCTCCTTTCCCCCAATACGGTTCACTTTAAGGAAAAAGTACAAGATTTTTAAACCACGAACCACACGAAAGGCACAAAAAATGATTTTATCAAAAAGAAAATTTCGTGATTTTCGTGATTTTCGTGGTTAAATGAACTGTATTGTCCTTTCCCCGATGTATTTTGCCCGGAATTATGAAAAAAAAGGATTTCAGTAAAACTTGCCAACCCATATTATAAAGAATGTAAAAAGGAGAATGTGCTATTATTAAGTTATATTGCTCTATTTATTATGAATAGAAAAAAGGAGCGATTCGCTCCCCTTTACAGGGCGATTATAGAATAATTTAATGAATTATATGAAAAATGATAAAATAAACTTGACAAAGTTCTGTAAAAATAGTACTGTATTACAAAATGAGTTTTTTAATTATAATTTTTCGTTAGGAGAGTTTATTTTCTCTCCCCTGCTATTTTTAACATTTTATTGTTTTGAACGAAAAGAAAGGAGGCAAAATCAGAAAAAAGAAACGCTTATGAAGTAATGATGAATTCAAGTTACCAAAAGGAGAAGGATCATGAGGAAGATAGTACTTTTAGCAGCAATTTTCTCGATTTTTGCAGCAACAGCTTTTTCGGCACCTTTTGCCCCGACCGTATTGAAGCTGACCGCGGCTCCGACCATCGCGTACAAATTTGACGGGTCGTCGCTTTCTATTCCTGTGACGGTTGCCGGGGTACCGGCGGACGTCAGCTTCATGGTTTTCACAAAAGGTAAAGCCGCTTCGATTTCCAAAATAACGAACGGATATCTTGGCTGGCACTATGTCAACAACATTGATACCTGCCTTTACCTGTCTGCTACGAATGCATTGGTAGTAGGCAGCAACACCATCTCTTGGAACGGCAAGAACAAAGCCGGTACTGCTGTCGCCAAAACCGATCTCACCTATTACTTGTTCGGGTATGACAACAAGAGTCCCAAAGTCAAGATGACCGCTCAACTGGGTCCCAATCCCTGGGGCTACAGGACCATTCTGGAAAAAGATTCCAAGGGTGTTGCTCTGGCCAAACCTATTATGTATATGAGCGACGCCGCCCGTGGAATTGCCGCCACTGCTTTCAAGCATACTCTTAAAAAATGGATTGTCGGAAACGATCCTGAAGATGCCACTCTCGTAGAGACCACCACTAACATGGGATGGACTGATGTCGGCGGCATAGCTTTCCTGCCCACCGATCAGACCAAGTATTTCCATGACACGCTCCAGGGCCCCAATACTAAGAAGGTTACCAGAGCATGGTCCTGGGTTCCCAACGGCGATTCGGTTCTGAGGACCGACTGGGGTACCAATGGAGAATACATCTACTCCGTGGCGTCTCCGGCTGGCTGGAATTTCGGCCCCGGCGTAGTCAGCGATGGAGGAAGTAACCTCTTACTGTCCAACGCCGATATAAGCAACAACGGCAAGGAATCCAAGCTGATCATTATCGACGCATCAGACGGTTCGGATATCAAGAAACTTGATCTCGCCAAATGGTGGGTTAACCTCCTAGAAGGCGGTGAGACAGTCGGCGGACAGTATACCGGCGGCCCCACAGAGCTCAGCGTCAGAAACGGATTGGTAGCTCTCGGCTCTCACTCCACCTGCGTCAACTCTCTTGTGGATCCCAGCAAGGACACCGTTGATACTGCTGTGCTCTGGGTAAACCGGAACGGCGACATTATCGGCGACCACAACTGGGAAACCACCACCAAAAAACCGTGGGTGTGCAACGACTACAATGTCGGTCCCTACAAGTATACCACTTCCATGGACAATCAGGGCTTCGTGGTTTTCCCGGCCTTTGACATGGGCGCGGTATCGTTCGGTCTATATGCTCCGGACGGCACCGGCATTGCCTACAAGGCCTATGCCGGCGAAACCGCCGCCCAGAAGTACGGCCTCGATTTCATCGATTACGCCTCGCCGTATGACGGCATCTATGCCGGTGCGGTCGGTGTCTTAAACCCTGATGGTAAAACTTTCGCGATTGCGGGCGGATTCTATTTTACCGGTCATGATTCCGTCAAGGGTGTGATACAGAGCGGAGTCGGTGTGGACGAAGCCGCTCCTGCTTCTTTCGCGGTGTCGCAGAACACTCCGAACCCCTTCAACCCCACCACCTCGATCAGCTTCACTCTGGCCAAGGCCGGAAAAGTCACGGTCGATATCTACAATGCGGCGGGACAGAAGGTTGACACCGTGGTGAACACTACCATCAGTGCTGGTAATCATTCAATTACCTGGAATGCCTCCAGGTTCTCTGCTGGGGTGTACTTCTACACTGTAAAGTCCGGAGACTTCTCCAAAACGATGAAGATGACTCTCCTCAAGTAACAGCATTTAAAAAAACATCAAAAAAAGGCTTGGAAACCAACCAAGCCTTTTTTATTTTTGGTTCTTCTCCCCAAAAGAATAATTTATAGGGTAAGCGCCATCGTCAAGTCAAATAATGTATGAAATTTGAGAAGAAGTGAGAAGATGAGTATCGGATTTATATGTATTCTTATATGTTTCTTGGAGTCAGTGTCTTTTGCTTGCGCCGACCCTCCCGAATATTTTGCTATGAAAGCGGGATGCAAGATGGTAATGGACGGAATTCTTGACGAGGTGGCGTGGCAGAAATCCCATTCGGTAGGCCCTTTTGTTTTCAAATGGTACAAGTCCGGCGAACAAGAGCAAACCGAGGCTAAAATCGTCTGGGATGAAGAGCGCATCTATTTCGGATTCAAATGTGATGACAAGTACATTTCAGCA
>JAUYCD010000092.1 GCA_030692375.1 Candidatus Latescibacter sp.
AAAGTTTCGGCCTGATTAATGTCATCTTCTTTTCTACATATCGAGAATAATCTTCTCAAAAAGAAAAAATCTTTGCATATTATAGGTTCGATTCTTAAACCCGGACAATTCATAAAAAATATTCTTCATTATATATTGAGTCCGAAATCCCCTCTGCCTGTCGGCATCTCCCCTTATTAAGGGGAGAATTATACGCGGCTGTTTTTCTCTTTGTTAACCCCCTTAACAAGGGGGTCGCCGCCAAGCGGCGGGGGGATCTTATCCTTTAGTTTATGAATAGATCGGATTTGTGAAAGTAAAGATTGACTCAACTTTGGAGATTTCATGGCTGAAGCTGAGGAAAAAAATTTCGAGGCGCTGCTCAAGAGGCTGGAAGAGATCGTGGAAAAAATGGACAGCGGAGGTTTGAGTCTCGAAGAGTATCTTAACCTCTATGAAGAGGGGATGAAAAAGGCCGAAACCCTGACCGCGATGCTCGCCGAAGCCCGTGAGAAGGTAATGAAACTGGTAGTCGACAAGAACGGGAAACCCTCTATTGAACCTTTCGAAGGATGCAATGACAAGGATGAAGGATGAAAAAAAGCTTAAAGAAGACCGAATAAAGACTTTGGACTTTGGGCTTTGGGCTTTGGACTGTTCTTCTCCTTTGGAATACCTGGCGCTCCATAAAAGCCGCGTTGATGAATACCTTGACAGGTATCTGCTTCCGGAGACAGTCGAACCGGTAAGCATTCATCAGGCTATCCGGTACAGCGTTTTTTCCGGAGGAAAGCGTTTTCGCGCCGGGTTGTGCATCGCGGCCTGCGAGACCTTCGGAGGTGAGCGGGAGAAGGTTCTGCCGGTTGCTTCGGGGATAGAGCTTATCCACACTTATTCGCTTATCCATGACGATCTGCCGTGCATGGATAACGACGACCTGCGGAGGGGCAAGCCGACTCTGCACCGGGTTTTTGGTGAAAATATCGCGGTTTTGGCCGGGGACGCGCTGAATGCCCTGGCTTTTGATCTTGTGGCGAGGGCTGAAGACCCCCGTTTGATCCGGATTCTTGCCCACGCCATCGGAACCGAGGGGATGATCGGGGGGCAGGTGGCGGATGTGGAATCGAGCGGGAAAGAAAATATCACTCCTCAGGATGTGAAATTCATCCATAGCCATAAAACTGCGGCACTCATCCGGGCGAGCCTGGAGATGGGAGCTGTTACCGGAGGAGCCTCCGCGAAACACCTGGAAACAGTGGGGGAATTCGGCTCCCAGATTGGACTGGCATTTCAGATTGTGGATGATATACTGGACATAGAAAGCTCGGACGAGGTTTTGGGGAAGGATGTAGGTTCCGATGAGAACAAGGACAAGGCAACCTACCCCAAGGTTTACGGTCTTTCCCGTTCGAAAGACATCGCCTGCGGACTGGTGATAGATGCCAAGAATTTGCTCTGCGGAATTGACAGGGACACCTCTATTCTCCAAAGCCTGGCCGAATTTGTGATCAGCCGTGTGAATTGAAAATGATAGTCCAAACTACAGCCCCCTAAATCCCCCAAAGGGGGACTTAAAAGACTGAAAGACAAAGCGTAACAGTTTTTTACAATTTTGTTGCACTCACAAGTTATTATCTTTACAATGTTAAGTCCCCCTTTTGGGGGATTTAGGGGGCTGCCTTCCAAATCAAGAATAAAAAGCTTTTACATTAAACTTTGGATTTACTCTTTGTCATTTTGTTACTCTGTCACTTTCTTATAGGATTTAATGAAAAAAATACTGGATTCCATAAATGAGCCGAAAGACCTTCGAAAGCTTTCGGTCGCTCAGCTTGAAACCCTTGCGGAAGAAATCAGAGGGAAAATCTGCGAGGTCGTTTCGAAAAACGGCGGTCATCTTGCTCCAAGTCTTGGAGTGGTTGAGCTGACAATCGCACTGCATGTAATATTCAACTCTCCGGAAGATAAGATCGTCTGGGATGTCGGGCACCAGTCGTACAGCCATAAAATCATTACGGGTAGACGTGAAGCTTTCGAAACATTGCGTCAGGAAGGCGGGATTTCCGGCTTTCCCAAGATCACCGAGAGCGAGGCGGATGCTTTCGGCACCGGCCATGCAGCTACCGCCATCTCCGCTGCGCTCGGATTAGCCGCCGCCCGTGACATCAGAGGCACGAAAGAGCGAATAGTCGCAGTGGTCGGCGACGGCGCCATGACCGGGGGGCTGTCGT
The DNA here is from genome assembly GCA_030692375.1 of Candidatus Latescibacter sp. Lineage (NCBI taxonomy): Bacteria > Pseudomonadati > Candidatus Latescibacterota > Candidatus Latescibacteria (ex Chuvochina et al. 2023) > Candidatus Latescibacterales > Candidatus Latescibacteraceae > Candidatus Latescibacter > Candidatus Latescibacter sp. The sequence goes on from JAUYCD010000092.1 coordinate 2,211, forward strand.
TCGAGGGATTAAACAACGCCGGTGCATCCGGACGGGATATCCTGGTGATACTCAACGATAACAAGATGTCCATCTCGCCCAATGTGGGGGCGCTTTCCAAATATCTCACCGACGTGATCTCTGCCGAGCCCTATAACCGTCTGAAAAAGGACATCTGGAGCCTGACCGGATACATCCCCGCTCTCGGTCAGCCGGTACGTACCATTTTGGGTCGGGTTGAACGGAGCTTGAAGAACCTGGTTATTCCGGGGGTATGGTTTGAAAATCTCGGTTTCAGGTATTTCGGGCCGGAGGACGGCCATAATATAGCCCGCCTTCTCCAGGTGCTTGAACACCTCAAAGGCATCAGGGGGCCTCTTCTCCTGCATGTATACACCACCAAGGGCAAAGGATATTGTTTTGCGGAGGAGGATTCCATCCGTTTCCATGGTGTGAATGCCTTCGAGCAGTCGACCGGCCTGGCCATAAAGGATTCCAAACGCCCGACCTATTCGGCTTTATTCGGGGCGACAGTACTGGAACTGGCCCGCAAAAATCCGAAAATCTGCGCAGTCACTGCTGCCATGGCTGAATCCACCGGGCTTATCCCATTTTCAAAGGAATTCCCGGACCGTTTCTTCGATGTGGGAATCGCCGAGGGGCATGCGGTGACCTTTGCCGCCGGACTGGCCCGTGCCGGAATGAAACCGTTTGTCGCCATCTATTCCTCGTTCATGCAGCGGTCTTACGACAACATCATCCATGACACCGCGCTGCAGAATCTGCCGGTGGTATTCTGCCTGGACCGGGCAGGATTTGTGGGAGAAGACGGGCCGACCCATCACGGTGTTTTCGACTTGTCGTTCATGCGGCAGATTCCCGGCATGGTTGTTATGGCGCCCAGGGACGAAAACGAGCTGCGAAACATGCTCAGGTTCTCGGCGGATTACCAGGATGGGCCGGTATCGATCCGCTACCCGCGCGGTTCCGGTACAGCATCCTCTCTCTGTGTCGAAAGCGAAGCGTTTGAAAAAATCGAGCTTGGGAAGGCAGAAATCCTTAAAGAAGGCAATGCAGCTTTCGTCCTGGCGATCGGCGAGATGGTGCCTGCGGCCCTCAAAGCCTCCGAAATCCTAGAGAAAGAGGGCATATCGGTGACAGTGGTGAATATGCGATTTATCCGTCCTCTCGATACGGCGCAACTCGACCGTGTTGCTGCTTCGGGGAAACCTCTGATCACGGTGGAAGAAAACATGATTGCCGGAGGTTTTGGTTCGGCAGTCCTGGAATACCTGGCCTCGAAAGGAACCGTTCCCCGTATCACGCTCATCGGCATCCCCGATACCTTCGGCGACCAGGCCTCACGGTCGAGGCTTCTGAACATGTACGGCATGGATACTGATTCCATCGCCGATACCATAAGAAAGGCAGTGCAATCATGAAAGTGGCTGTGCTCGCCAATATCCATAAAGAGGGAGCAAGAACAGTGCTCCCCCTGTTCCTCAACATGCTCCGGAAGGAATCCATCGATATTATTCTGGATGAATCCATAAAGCAGGTGCTGGATGAATCGTTTAAATATTCATCTGTTCCCGGGCTCTTTTCCGGCGTAGACATAATCATATCGTTCGGCGGAGACGGTTCGATTCTCCAAACGGCGCGTCTTTCCGAAGGATTCGATATTCCCATCCTGGGGGTGAATTTCGGGAAAGTGGGTTTTCTCGCCGAGATTTCTCCCGAGGAAATTTATACCATCGTGGGCAAGCTGAAAACGGGAGATTATGAGATACTGGAGCGTACCGCGTTCCATGCGGAATGTCTGGGGAAGAACTATTTTGCCCTTAATGACGTCGTTTTGGACAGAAGCGCCGATACCCGTATTCTGGGGTTTACCGTTACAGTGGGCCATGACTACGCCGGCGAGTTTTCCGCGGATGGCCTGATTGTATCCACTCCCACCGGCTCGACCGCACATTCCATGGCGGCAGGGGGGCCCCTGGTCATGCCGGAGTGCAATGTCACCATTCTCACTCCCATTTGTCCCCATTCCCTGACCATAAGGCCCATGATCATCAACGGCGCCAAGGATCTGCGCATCGGAGTGCTGGAAGGAATCGCCCGTATGGCGGTTGACGGCCAGAGTTTCGTGGAGGTACCTGCCGGAAGCGAGGTGGTCATCCGGCATTCTGAAAAACCGGTCAGGATCGCACGGTTCAAGGATAAAACCTATTTCGACATTCTCCACACCCGGTTGAACTGGGGTGTGAGCCTCAAATTGAAAAATGCTTAACACAACTTTATAGATGCCGAAACAAGTTCGGCATGACACGTGTCACTTCGACAAGCTCAGTGCTCGGTCAGCGGACTCTGAGCCTGTCGAAGAGTCCGCTGCATCCTGAACTCGTTTCAGGATCTAAACGCTCAAAACATGCGCAATTATTTATGTCGTCATGAATAAATCTGAAGTTTGAAATCTGTAGCGTGAGCCTCATACGGAAATGCTTGAATCCCTCACCATACGCAATTACGCCATCATAGAGGAAATGACCGTACAATTCTCCGATGGCCTCAATGTAATCACAGGAGAAACCGGCGCCGGAAAATCCATTGTAGTCGATGCCCTCGAGTTGGTGCTGGGCGCGCGGGCTTCCACCGAGATGATCCGGTCCGGAGCGGACAGCATGTCGGTGTCCGGGGTGTTTACCCTTGAATCGGGGCTTCCTGAAGGGGATTTCCCTGTTGAGGCCGAGGACGGAATTCTTATCCTGCGCCGGGAGGTACGTTCAGACGGCAACAGCCGCTCTTTTGTCAACGACCGTCCGGTGACCCTTCGCACTTTGAAAGACCTGGGCGACCGTCTGGTGGACCTTCACGGCCAGCATGATCATCAGTCCCTCCTTATCGTTTCCGAGCATGCTCGTTACCTTGACGGGTTCGGCAAGCTGGTCCCCCTTTCCCGTGAGGTAGCCGGTCTCTATGCTGAATATACCGGTACATTGAAAGATATAGAAGCTCTGCGGAGTACCATGGATTCGAAAAAGAGAGACCGTGAACTGCACCTTTTCCAGATTCGGGAAATCGAGGAGACTCAGATTGCTCAGAATGAGGATGAAGAACTCGAGCAGGAAATTCAAAAACTTTCCCGCGCCGCAGATTTGAAATCTTTGGGAGAGCAAGTTTTTCAGGAGCTCTCGGAAGCGGAAGGTTCTATCGAGGAGAGGATAGGAGCGCTGACTGGCCGTATCGAGGATTTGTCGCTGTTTGACGGAGAGCTTGCCCCTTTCCTGGAACGAATGGAGGGAATCGCCGCCGCGGTGAGCGAACTGGCTCGTGATTTCCGTTCGTACAGCGAAAAAATCGATGATGATCCGGCCATCCTGGCTGAACTGGAAAACCGACTTGGCGTGATCGAAAAGATGAAAAAGAAATACGGCCCCCGGCTTGAGGATCTTTTTGCCTATTACAAAAAAATCAAAAAAGAGACTGAGGGTGAGGAAAGTTCAGAAATGAGGCTCCGGGAACTTGAGGATCAGGTGAAAGTTCTGCGCGCCCGTCTCTCCGAGCAGGCAGCGATTCTTTCCCTGAAACGTAAGGAAACGGCGCCTCTTTTCTCAGGGGATGTGGAATCGCACCTCGCAGAGCTGGGCATGTCTGGGGCGCATCTCGTGGTGGATATCACCCCGGTCGAGAGCGGATGTGAGATGGAGGTGGAGGGGGGTCGCGTTATGGTTGGGAAAAACGGGCTGGACCGGTTGGAATTTCTCGTTTCCGCCAATCCGGGTGAACCGCCCCGCTCTCTGGTAAAGGTCGCTTCCGGAGGGGAAGTTTCACGGGTCATGCTGTCGCTGAAACTTGCCCTGGGCGGAATCGATTCCGTTCCGACCATGGTTTTCGATGAGGTTGACAGCGGCGTATCGGGGAGAGTGGCGGACGCAATGGGGAAAAAGCTCAGGAAACTCTCAGAATCCCGCCAGGCGCTGGTGATCACCCATCTTCCCCAGATAGCAGTGATGGCAAAACGTCATTTCTCCGCCCGTAAACAGATGGAGAATGGCCGAACCTGCACGAAGCTGGTGATGCTCGATGAGGCCATGAAGCGCCAGGAATTGGCCTCCCTTCTCTCCGGGGAAACCTTGACCGACACCGCGCTCGCTCACGCCGGAGAAATGATGAAACTGCGGAAGGAAAAAGAGAAAACCAAAGCCCGAAGCTCAAAGCCCAAAGTGTAATGAGAAGATGCAAAGTGAGAGATTGTCTGAACCGCGGATGGTCAGGATGGAAAGATAGACAGGATGAAAAGAAAAGGATAAAAGATGAGCCTTTTCAAAAGTCGATATTTGAAGCAGCCCCCTTTCTGTCCTTCGGACATCCTTCCCCCGGAGGGGGCAGGAACAGACTGTGGAGCAACAACTTCCCTTGCCCCCTTCTGGGGAAAGGGACTGAGGGATAGGGGGCTGTAGTTAAAAAACTCGTTTTCTTTTTACGTATAACTCAACTTTTGCAAAAGCCTCGAAACCAAATAATATCTTGTACTGTTTATAAAATATCCAATAATTTTCAATACTCGATTTGCTCTGTGAATCTTCTTGCCTCCCAAAAGATTTCCTGTTATTTTCATCTTATATTTGCCTTTAACCCATGTTCCTTCTTCTTTAAAAATAATCTTATGACCACGTTATCCTCTCTATACATGCAAAAACGTCACAATCTGCTTCTTGATCTTTACCAATCTCTCGAAAAATCCCTGGGACCGGCTCATTGGTGGCCGGCAAAGACTCCCTTCGAGGTATGCATCGGTGCCATTCTCACTCAGAACGCCCCCTGGGCGGGAGTACGCAAAGCGATTGCGGGTCTTCAGGAAAAAGGTATTTTCACTGTCGAGGGCATTGCGGAAGCAGATGAGCGCATGCTGGCAGATGCGGTGCGGCCGGCCATTTATCACAACCAGAAGGCTCGGCGGATCAAGACCTTTTGCCGGTTTCTGAGGGATGAATGCAATGGCGTGGTAGAGGAAATGCGGAATTGGGAACTTCTAGCGGCTCGCGGGAAACTCCTTTCGCTTTCGGGAATCGGGTATGAAACCGCCGATTCCATGCTCCTTTATGCCCTCGGGATGCCGGTATTCGTGGTGGATGCCTACACGAAACGCATATTGACCCGTCACAGCCTGATCGGCGAGGAATGCGATTACGAGGAAATGCGGGCGTTTTTTGAGGATGCACTCGACCCTGACCCTGTCCTGTTCAACGAATTCCATGCGCTCCTCTGTCTTGCCGGAGCGAAATACTGCCGTAAAAAACCGTTATGTGACCAATGTCCGGCGCGGGAAATCCTGGGAGAACCGGTTCTATGAAGTGGAAAAAAATGACATTTCTGGCGTTTGGGCACTTTGCATCCGATTTTTATCCGGGTCTGCTTGCGCCGCTGCTCCCGCTCCTGACCGCCCAGCATGGATGGACTCTGACCCAGACCGGCATCCTGATCATGGTCATGAGCATTTTCATGAATGCCATGCAGCCGGTAATCGGACTTTTGAACGACCGGTATCCGCTCAAGCTGTTTCTCTGGCTGGGGCCGATATTATCCGCAGTTCCCTTCAGCCTGTTCTTTTATCTGACACACTTCGAGGTACTGATAACTGCGCTGGCCATCGCCGGCCTGGGTGTGGCCATGTATCATCCGGTTGGTGCCGTAGCAGCAGGTCATGACACGGATGAAAACAAACGGGTGGTGACCATGGCGTTTTTCTCCTCCGGCGGTTCGGTGGGAGTTACCACCGCGCCGCTGGCCGTGGTTCTGATCATCAATGTTCTCGGTATCAAGTACATGCCCCTGGTGGCCATTCCGGCGCTCCTTATGATGTTCTATTTCATGCGCGACAATGATATCGTGGTAAGCGAACACCAGGGGCATACCCTGCGTGAGATGATTTCCTCCCTCTCCGACAATTTCCGGGAGCTGACCCTGCTCTGGGTGATTTCCGGATTCCGTGCCATGGTGTACGGCATTGTCAGCAATTTCCTAGCGCTCCTCATGATCGCCCGGGGATATTCATACGCCGCAAGCGCCTATTTCCTTTCGGCTTCGCTCCTGGCTGGTATGGGCGGCATGTTCCTCGGCGGCCACCTCGCCGACCGTCACGGCAAACGAAAGATCATGGCTCTCAGCATGTTTGTATCCGTTCCCCTGTTTTATGGGTTCAGCTTCTTCGGCGGCATCCTGTCGGTTGTCCTCCTCCTTTTGGCCATGGTGAGCCTGACCTCGACCCTTCCGGTGAATATCGTCCTCGCACAGCGGGCGGCGCCCAAACTCCCCGGCATGGCTTCTTCCCTGGTGATGGGGCTTTCCTTTATGTTCGGGGCGATCATTGCCCCGCCGTTCGGGGCGCTCGCCGACCGTATAGGCATCGAGGCGGCCATGCACTGGATGTTTCTCATTCCGATTATCGGCGGCCTGGGAGCCATGTTCCTGAAAAATGAGTAAAGAAATCTGAAATGTGTCTGAACCGCGGATAGTCGGGATTGACGGATGACCGGGATGAAAAAACCCCCAAAAGGGCATGAACAACTGCGTTATCGACGGATGTGGAACATGTGAGGACATTGCGGAATGGAAAGGGGGGAATGTTCGCGCTAAGAGGCCGGCCGCTTTTGGCCGGTCCGCTTGAGCGCGGGGTTAGGTTGCTGTTTGAATAGTTGCTCACGGTACTCGGCCACAAACTGCAACGTTCTCAAGATAGTGAACTGTTCTGGAACTTGCCCTTTCATCATTGAGACTGCGGAGAACTGCGTGATGATAGGTTCAAGGAATGCCGAGATGTGAACAACCCGACCGCCAGCCAAGAATCTACTCTCGTTCTTTGAAGCGATGACAAAAAGAGCAATCTGTTCGGGGACAGTTTCAGGGGATAAGAGCCCAGGAAACATGCCGGGAATGTACTTTCGTCCAGCTTCAAACTTCTTCTTGTACCTTCGTTCTCGTTCATTCCAGCTCCCAGCGTCGGTCGACGGTTCGACATGAACAAGGTGTTTAGTCGTAGGGTGAAATGCGACGACGTCCAATTCGCACTCGTATCCACCCGCAGGTCTCTTTCCAACACGCACATTGCGGCGAATAAAATAACCCTGGTATTCATACCATTCAGCGACCAGTTGCTCTAGGAAATTGATGGCCATCGGCTATCCGATCAGCAACCTAACTATGGCTTATACAGATCATGTATAAGAACCTATATACAGCTCATAGAGCTATATAAACCCCCAAAGAAATATCAAAAAGAAACGCGTATATAAATATCAATCTGTTGAGACATAACGTACAAAAATGACTTGGGATTATTTACAGTCTGCATAAAATTCCATTTCCCCGAAATTGCTTGTGGGAGCCTTTATGCAAATTGGGGCTCACCGTCTTCCAGAAGCATTTCAATAACTTCTTTTAGATTTTCGTGCAGTTCTTCCAGGGTTTCTGCTTGAGAGTGCGCTCCCTTTCATTTATGGGTTGGCAGGTATTTTAACGAATAAGTCTTCTTTCCAGAAGTTCCTGTAGTTCTCGCCTGCCATCAAGAATACAATGGATATACACATTCGATTTTATAACCTGATAGATTATTCGATAAGGCTTGAAATGAATTTCTCTATATTCCATTACACCAATTCGCTCTAATTCCGGGGGAATATGGCCGCGGTTTGGTGACTCTAATAGATATAAACAGGTTTCTTCTAATTTATCTATGAGATATTCAGCTTTTTCGATTGAATCTGAGAGTGATACATACTTATAAATATCCCAAAGATCTTCTTCGGCATCAGAAATAATGTATACATTACATTTCATTTTGATTTTCTTTTATTCTCTTTCTGATATCTTTAAAAGATTGTTCGATTGTCTTTATATTGCCTTTCTCGATATTTTTCTTGCTCAGGGATATTATTTTTAATAAAGCCAGGCTTTCCTGGGTTTGTTCATATACTCGAATATCTTGGAGGATGGCTTTGGCTTCACCGTTTTGAGTTATCACCACTGTCTTTTGATTGGATGCAACATCTCTTAATATTTCTGATGCATGCGCCTTGAGATAACTGATCGGTTTTACCGAATCGCTTAATTTCATTGAGAATTCTCCTTTTTATTTTGACTATAATATAGACCTTTAAATGGTCATTTGCAAGAATATTTTTGCCCGCTGACTCTTTTTAACTTTGTCACTCTGCCTCTCTGTCACTTTGTTGCTTCTTCTCCAGATACTTCTCCAGAGTCCTTTGTGGTTTCGCCAACTCGATGCCCAGCTCTTGTTTCAGCCTTGTCACCAGACGCTTAAAACTGCTCGGTCTATTTCCTTACAGTTATATTGTTAATATACTATATATAATGCGGCTGAGAAGGCGATTTTTCATATATGAAAAACGGTTGCCGGAAAAGCGAGTAATTGGAAGATTTGTTCAATCGCGGGGTTGAGTTGGTTAGGTCGGAGTCGCTCAGTCCTTAGATCGGTCCCATATCTTGCGAGAGGTTGAGTATGTCTCAGTCGATGCTTGAACTTCTGCGCCATACAGTGGATGAAATACGGTATTTGTGAGCCGTTATCAGTTCTTTTGTTACAGCAGCATCACTTCTTGACGCCTGCCGTCCTCCTCATTCTCGATAATCAACATGGGGCCGTCTTCTACATGCAACTGTTCGTTTGCGTTCAGGAGTTCGATGCCGTAAACAGTGCCGTCGTAGGCAATATCCACGTTCATTTCATCGCTCAAACGGATGGTTTCAACCGCCTCTTTCTTTTTATGCAGGCGTATGTAAGCGATGTTGTGCCTGGGATCATAGGTCAATTTCATGACATTTCCTTTCAGAAGTATTTCACCATTACAGTAATGACCAACCAGCCGTCGTTAAGTTCCTCAGCGTATGCTTCGATCTGTTTCGTTCCATATCTCCGCCCACGCCATTCACCTTCACATGGGAAATTACGACGGAAACCGGACCGTCCAAATTTTGCTGGAAAGCGCTCACCATGGAGAATCGTTTCAATGATCTCTGATTCCGTTGCCCCGCGCTCGCTCAGACGCTCTCGCGCATGTGGATGAAAGCGAATGACCGTCACCATGCTATAAGGTTCCTCCTACCACAAGAGGCGTATTCTATAAAATACAATTCATAAGCGCCATACGCCATGAGAATTAAAGCAACCTGCCCTTGTTGACAGATGCGGCAACAAGTTTGGCATGACCGTGTCACCCTGAACTTGTTTCAGGGTCTAAAGGAAAACTCATGCTTCAATTTCATCTTAGATTAGCTCACCTGCCGCCCTTTAACAGGCCGATCCCTTCGACGAGTGGAGGATACACGGCGACATTGTCAGAGCCTTCTCCCCAAGTTGTGAACATGTAGCCGATCAACTTCGGGTTTTTCAGCCCCAGGCTGTATGATATGAGCTTTTTGGTGGCATCCACCTTGTTCCAGCCTGCGGGAAGAACGCGGAAGCCCTTTACGATAAACATGGGGATCGACGGGTACGAGTCGCGCAGGGAATAATGCCAGGGACACATAATGATGTCCTTCGGCACCATATCGATGGCGAGAGCGGTGCCGTTCTCTGAGGCCTCCCATTTTCCCATTTTGTACTTTGCGCCGTCTATGAATCGGTCCGCCCACATGAGCATCTCGACTTTGCGCTTCCGCACGATATGGTCATACATGTCGTTGACCGCTTTCGCAAAAAGCTTCGCAGGGTCCTTGCCTTTCGTCGCGGGTGACTGATCGGCGCCGAGGAGAAAGATTTCATCCATCCCCACATGAATGGCGTCCGCATCGAATGCATCGATGATCTCGTCCACGAGTGGGAAGATGATCTCATACACCCGCGGGTTCGTCACATCCCACTCGCGGCAGTAAAGACCCTCGTTGCCGGGAAACGCGCCAGGGGTAAGATCGAGCTCGGGATACACGGTCAGGAGAGGGAACGTCTGTTTCGCCCAGGATTGATGACCGAGGCACTGAAACTGGGGGATGAGCCTGATTCCGTGCTTTCTGCAGAGTGCGGCGAACCGCTTCGCCCCTTCCTTTGTTATACATTGCTTCATCCTGAGCTCGGGATGAGACTCGAACTGAAAGCTGTAGTCGATCTCGAAAATGAGAACGTTAATGCCCATTTTGGCGAGGTCCGGTATTTTCGCGCCGATACTGTCGAGTCTCGCGTCGGTGTTGTAGTTGAGAACGTGCAGCGCCCGCCAGTACACGCCTTTCCCGGGTCCGACCTTCATCGGGCGAAGTGCGCACCCGGCAAATGCCAGGAGGAGAACAGCGGCGCAAAGACTTAATAATGCCCTCATGAGAAACCTCCGCGTAAAGAGAAAAGCTTCTGTGCTTTTCTTAAGCTTTATCCAGAAAATCTGAAACCTTCCCTCCACGGGCGATCATATTGTCGAGAATCTGGATGGAGAGGAACAGGCGCCGCGGATGGTGCAGAAGGCAGCGTTGTCTCCAGCGCTCCGGGTTCTTGTAGCCGGTGGTGAATACCTTGTCGTACCAGGTTATGGCCCAGGTCTCATGGCTGTGTTCGATGGCCATGAGGCAGAATATCAGGGCGTCATCGAGGGCGCCGGTGGCGATGCCGTTGATGTCCGCCGGCTCCTGGGGGGGATCCTCCGGGTTGCTGCGGCTGACCAGCCCGCTGATTTTCTTACCGTCGATCCAGCATTTCTCCAGGGTCATCCGGCCCATCTCCATAGCATCCACGAACATACGGGTGTGGTTGCGGCGCAGCGCCTCGTCCATGCACATCCAGGCCGCCTGGATGCTGTGCCAGCCGGAGATGGCACGGTGGCCGCCCTGGGAGTCGGGCTTGAACGGCTGAAACAGGTCATCGAGGTGCTCGAAGGCCACTCCATATTCTGGATGGTAGTGGCGCTCGAGGATGTTCCGCACACACATCCGGGCGATCATATCCACTCCGTCATCGTACGTGTATCGGAGGAGCGGGGTGAGCGTGCTCAGGAAGTGCTGCCAGGTGCCCAGCCGCTTCGTTCCCGGCTCATGGCAGCCGCCATGCCCGCTCAGGTGCTGGTAGACGGGCGACACGATGCGCTCCATGACCCCGTACGCCGATTCCACCGCAATATCCCGGGTCTCCTTTTCTCCGGTGGCCTTGAATAATTCCATCAGCCCAAGGACCATGTACATGTCGCCGTAGATGTTGAAAGATCCCTCGATTTTCTTCCCGTCACGGGTGAACCGTGAAATCCAGTACTTCCCCTCACGGCAGTTCTTCACCAGGAAGTCGCGGGTGAGACGAGCGGCCTTGAGGAACCTGTCATCCTTGCCGAAATGGTTGTAGATGTAAGAAAAAACCCAGAGGGCGCGCCCCTGGTAGTACATGTCCTTGTTGGTGTCTTTTTTCGGGTCGCCTTCCGGATTCGCCTCGGGGAACGAGCCGCCGTATTGCCAATCGATGCCGCTCTTCAGCCAGAGCGCGATATACTCTTCGTTCAGCTCTTTTTGATGAAAATCTCTCAGCTCCTGGATGGTTTTGTTCCCGATTCCCTTGATGGACATGCTGTTGACTTTGGATGCCGCGATCATTTCGTTTTTCCTGTTCTGACCGGTCGCGGTGAGGGCGAGCGCAGGAACTGCCAGCCCAGCGATGAAGCCTCTCCGTTTCATGGATCCTCCTTTAAAAAGCGCCTGAGTGCCTGAGTTCTTTAGTGCCTGAGTGCCTGAGTGCAAAGCCGCAGAAAGAATACAAAACAGGATTTTGCTGAATTTTAACGAAAGATATACGATTTGCTGCCTGGAGATAAAGATATTTTTTCACGCAGAAACGCAAAGGAGCAAAGAAAATGTCTGAACCTTGATTCGCATGATTCCATTATCAGCTTGATTTTTTATACATGACGACATAACTGTCCGGTTAAAATTTGAGAGGTAAAGACAACTGTTGCTGTTTTTGAGTAATTGTCTTGAATCTATCGAAAGGAATGGTAAGTATTTCAACGAGATAGATGCTATCAAGGAGTAATTCTCCGACGATACGGGTT
>JAUYCD010000093.1 GCA_030692375.1 Candidatus Latescibacter sp.
GGGGATGCCAAAGGCAGGGGGGATTTCTTCTTCCCAGCGAATAAAGATCCCCCCGCCGCTTGAGCGGCGACCCCCTTTTTAAGGGGGTAAAAAGAAAAAGAAACTCCAGCACCAGACATTATCTGATTGACTTAACACCAGCGTCATCCTGAACTTGTTTCAGGATATATACCCCCTATTCATGCAAATTAATGATAAGTGTAGATGAATGCGATATGAGAAAGGCACAATCATGGCAAACACAATCAAACGGCGCGATATTCTGAAAGGGAGCATTGCTATGTCGGCAGGCGCAGCACTTCCGGGGAATGCTTACGGCGCTCCTGATGAGAATCCGTTCCCACCGAAGAAAATCGTCATGGCAAAGCCGGACAGCTATTCGCCGCTTACCTATCTGAAAAAGGCGGCCGCGGAGACTACGCCGAAATTTGCATTCAAAGCCGGAACGGTTCAGGAAGCGGAGGCATGGCGGAAAAACCTCCGCGACGCGCTCTGGGATGCCCTAGGCGAAAGTCATGTCCCCGGGACTGTCAATCCGCAGTCACGGCTCCTCGAAACCAAAACCTTCGACGCCTACATCCAGCAGAAATGGGAGCTTGATGTTGTTCCCGGACGGTCGATGCCGCTCTATGTTCTCCGTCCAAAATCGGGCCCGAATGCGAAAAAAACCGTGCTCTGCCTGCACGGCCACGGGAACGGCGCCCGCGATATCATCGGCATGCCGGTGAACGAGGAGGCCGGGAAGCTCATCCGCACCATCAATACCGATTACGCCCTCCAGGTGGTGAAAAAGGGCTGGTGCGCGGTGGCGCCTGAGCTTTTTGCGTTCGGTGAGCGTGTGGATATGGTCGAGGATGCCCGTCCTGGTTTCGACGGCGGCTGCGAGAAGCCGTTCCTGAACGCCGTTCAGATCGGGAAAACCCTCATCGGCATCCGCGCCAAGGACATCTGCACAGTGATGGACTGGCTGGGATACCGGAAGAATGAGTTCGACACGACAAGCCTGACCTGCATCGGGCTTTCCGGCGGGGGAATGATGACCATGTACACCGCCGCGCTCGATGACCGTATTAAAAGGGCGCTCATAGCGGGATATGTCACCGAGGCTTCCAGCTCCGTTCTGGCCATCCGCCACTGCAGTTGCAACTACGTGCCGCGCCTGGGGCAGTATGCCGATTTCCCCGATGTTGCTGGATTGATCGCGCCGCGGTTTCTCATCGTACAAACCGGGAAAAAGGATGCCATCTTTCCCCTGGAGAGCGTGCAGGCCGCAGTTAAAAAAATCACCAGGGTTTACCGGGTGTACGGAAAACCGAACGAAATCAAGCTCCATGCCCATGACGGTTTTCATTCTTTCTGGACGCCTTCTTTGGATGAATTATTGGTGTAAGGGTTACTATGAACTGGTTTTACAAACTGCTTTTTTTCCTCGGCGCGGTGCTCGCTTTGCTTATCGGCTTGAGCGCTGCGAAATGGTTTTAAGGAGATATTTCCCATCCGGTACCACGATTATACCGCGCACTACGCGCTCGATGCCTTTGACATGGTCCTCCCTGAAGATATGGGGCATTTCCGCCGGCATCAGGAAAAAAGGCGTTTTCAGTGCATCTCACGCCTGCTCCCGAAGAAGGGGGTCAAAAAAGTTCTCGATGCGGGCGCCGGGTCCGGCTGGCTCTCCGAAATGCTGGCCGGGCGCGGATTTGAGGTAACCGCCCTGGACATCGGCCTTGACAGCATCCTCCGCGCCGGGAAGCGTCTTGAGGAGCGCTCTAGACCGGTTAATTTCACCGGGGGTGATGTGTACCGGCTTCCCTTCCGGAGCGGTTCATTCGACGCCGCTTTCGCCAGCGAGATACTCGAACACCTTGAAAAGCCGCAGGAAGCCCTGAGTGAAATTGCCCGCGTGGTGAGACCGGGGGGATGGATAGTCGTTTCCACACCATACCGCGAACGTATCGAGGAAATCCTCTGCATCCACTGCAACAAAAAAACGCCGGTGAATGCCCACCTTCATGCCTTTGATGAACATACCCTGTCGGATCTTCTGAAAACCGCAGGTTTTACTCCAAGCCGTCTGGTGAGATTTCTTAACCGGCCTGCGGAGCGGTTTGGAATGGCCGGATTCACCGGCTTCCTGCCTTATGCCGCCTGGCGGATTCTGGACGCCTTCATCTGCCGGATACTGGGCCGTGAATCGTTCATCGCGGTGAGGGCGGAACGGAATGCTTGAAGAAAAGGGAATGGGCGGAAGCATCGGCGTGGTCGGGTCAGGCCGGAGCGTTTACGTTTTAAGCCTCTTTATCCTGAACATCGGGCTTGCCCGCTCCATGGGAACCGAGGGATTCGGCTCGTTCCAGCAGGTGTTCATGTTCAGCGCGCTGTTCATGATCCTTACCCTCGGCATACCGGAAACCCTGTACTTTTTTCTGCCGCGCCTGACCCCCGAAGAGCGGCCGGGTTTTCTCGGCCAGACCATCATTCTTCTCGGGGCAAGCGGCCTGGCGGTCTGTTTCTTTCTCTGGGCGGGAGCGTCATTTCTGGCCGGTGTGCAGGGTAACCCGGCGATTGCACCGAATATACGGATATTCGGCATTTACGGCGCATTCCTGGTCGCTTCTGCCTTTGCCGATCCTATATTCATCGTTTTCAAACGCGTCCGCTATCTTTTCACCCTGAGCTTCCTTCACGGTCTCTTCTTCCTGCTCCTCACCCTCTGGCAGTACCTGGCCGGTGTTTCCGCCGCCCCGCTTTTCATGGCGATGGCCGTTTTCGCCCTGGGAAAGTTTCTTGCGGCGCTCTTCCTGGTATACAGGATGCGGCCCGAAATCGGCGAGATTCTCTATTTCGGCGGGAAGAAGATGCTCCTTCTCCAGTTGAGCTTTTCGCTTCCCATCGCGCTCTCCAACACGGTCGATATCATTTCGGCATGGATGGACAAATTCGTGGTGTCCGTGTACCTTGGGAAAGAAGCCCTGGGAGTATTTTATGTGGGAGCGATCGAAATCCCCCTCGTTTCGGTGGTGCTGGCTTCCGTATACAGCGTCGTCTCTCCGGTGCTCAGTTCGCACCATCATCGGAAGGATTTCGTGGGATTTATCGGCCTGGTCAATAAGACCTTCCTTTTCACCGCCAAGATGATCTGGCCGTTCTGTCTGTATCTTTTCGTGTTCGCCGACCGGCTTATCCCGCTCATGTTCGGGCCGGAGTACGAGGCTTCAGTGGCGCCGTTCCGGGTATACCTGATGATGATGCCGCTGCGGATCGCTCTCTACGGGGCGATTGTGCTCGCTCTCGGGAAACCCCGGGCCATTTTCCTGGCTGCCAGCGGAGCGCTCTTGATAAATTTCGTTCTGAGTGTTATACTGGTACAATATATCCGGCTTTTGGGGCCGGCCATAGCAACGGTGATTTCCACCTGGTTCCATGTAGTGATTTTGCTGTGGGTTATCCTTGCTGCGACAAAGGGGAGAATCGCGGAGCTGATTCCTTTCCGGGGGCTGTTCATGATCGGGACAGTAAGCGCCCTGGCGGTTTGTGCGGCGTTTGCTGTCACAAGGACCGGATTTTTCGAGAGTGATTTACAGATAATACTGTTTTCATCCATACTTTTCACCGGACTGTATGTTTTCCTGGGAAAGAAAGCGGGATTCATCCGGCTGCTCTCCCTTCGTGACATCATGGAAGGCAGGTACCTTGGCCGGAAAGATGGAAATTCTAAAGGTTGAGGATGCCTCTCTCTGGGATGCATTTGCGTTATCCTCACCGCAAGGCACAGTGTTCTCCACCTCCGGATGGATGCAGGCCGCGGCCCGCACCCAGGGGGGAAAACCGGTATTTCTCGGGGTATTCGAGAATGGGAAACCGGCGGCCGGAGTATCGTTCGTGGAGCTGGCCCGCGGCCCCTTTAAAAAAGCGACCACTCCGGTTCTGACCCCTTATGGAGGCATTCTGTACCGTCCCTTTCCGGGGATGAGAGAATCGGAGGCGGAAAGTTTTAACCATTCCTGCGCCGAGATGATTATAGAGTATCTGCAAAAGCGGTACGACCAGGTATTTCTGGTCAACTCTCCGGGATTCGGCGATGTCCGTCCCTTTTCCTGGAACAGGTTCGCCTGCACCGTGCAGTATACCTACATCCTGGATATAGAAAGCCCGGACAAGCTCTGGGAGCGGCTGGAGCGCCGGGTTCGGACAGTCATCCGCAACGCCGAAGCCTCGCTTTTCCTCGAAGGGCCGGTATCCGCAGAACAGTTTGGGGATCTCTATGAACACACATACAAAGACCGTGGTAACAAGCCGCCGGTCAACCGCAGCATGGTGGTAAAGATGGTGGAAGCGGTAATGAGTGGGGGGATGGGTGAGATGCGGACAGTCCGGGACGGCGATGGAAAGATAGTTGCCGCCATGATTTTTACAGAGGACGCCCGGAGGGTGTATGCCTGGGTAAGCGGAGTCATACCCGCCTTGAATCACACAGGAGCCTCATCTCTCCTGTTCTGGGACGCCGCCCGCAGTCACAGCGGCGAAAATACATGCCTGGACCTTGTGGGGGCTAATCTCCGGACCATATCATTTTTTAAAAAAGGTTTCGGGGGCGCACTGACACCTTACTACACAGCCGAGCGGTACTCCTCCCGGGTTACCCATGCTTTGTTTTCTTTTTATTCCAGACTGAACAAGGTAGTGCGCGTATGCCGTTAAATAAGGTTCTTGTCCGTATATAGATGCCGAAACAAGTTCGGCATGACACGTGTCATCCTGAACTCGTTTCAGGATCTAAAGCGCAAAATTTTCAAATATGCTTATCAAATGACATAACCAATTAAGGTAGTGCGATGATAGATTTGATTCTGACCAGCGCCGCCGAAAGCCCGGTTACGCTTTTCACCCGTAATTTCCGCGTGCATTCGGGGATACCGCTGGGTTTGTACACCGAAGGGGAGCGTTCGCCGGCGGCTCTGGTGTACGGCGACCTGTCCCTGGACACCATTCGTGAGCTTGCCCCCCACTACCGGGCGGTGATCGCCATGCCCTCGAACGGCGGCCATGAGATTCCCGAAATCCCCCGTCACTATGAAACCATGACGGTGAAGGCACCGATACTGGCTGAAATACGGTCATACACATTTCCGGAATTTTCCTGCTTTGTGAAGACCTCGGAGGGAGATCCGCTTATTCTCGAGGGGGTAATCGGAAAAACCCTGGTTCTCCTGTTCACCGCAGACCTGGTGCGGGCCACCATCCGTATCCTTTCCGGGGAGCTGGAACAGGAAACCGGTTTTGACCGGTTCGGCCGTCACCTGCCCCTTCCCGAAAATATCATTTATGCCCCTGCGGTGTCGTTCCATTTTAACCTGATTGAGAACGCCGTCCGCTATGTCCACCGTAAACTGGGCATTCCGCTTCTATCCATACCCAGGTGGCCGCAATCGGCGCCGCTGGCGATCTTTCTTTCCCACGATGTGGACGTGGTACGCAAATGGACGAAAAAGCGGATGGCCTATGAGCTTCTCCTCTCTTTCCGTGAGACGCTCGGAATGAAAGGAATGAAGCGGTTACGGTTCACCATGGCTTCCATCGGCGATGCCCTGAAGGGAAGTGATCCCTACTGGAATTTCGATGAGCTTCTCATCATGGAGAGCGGAAACGGGTTCAAGGCCACCTGGTTTCTTGCGCCCTTCGGCGGAGAATTCAAAGACCGTGAGAACGAAATCGATCCGGTATACCGGCGAAAATCCTCTGAAATCACCGCCATGATCAGACGCATCATCGATAACGAATGCGAGCTGGGTCTTCACGGCACCCGCAGTTCTTATCAGGACCCGAAAGCCTTCCGCCGTCAGGTTGCCTCGTTCGAGAACCGTCTCGGATTCAGACTTTACGGGGTCCGTCACCACTATTTGATGTTCAATCACGGCAAAACGCTTGAAACCGCCGCCGAGGCCGGGATGATTTACGATGCCACGCTCGGGTTCGGAGACAGAACGGGTTATCGGAACGGGATCGCCTCGCCCTTTTTCCCCTTTATCACCTCCCATCCGGCGGGAAAACTGGTGGAGATTCCGCTCAATTTCATGGATGGAGTGTTCCTTCATTCCAGCGATGGGGAAGAAGCGGTCATTCGTCGCATCACGGAATCCTACCTGTATGCAAAAGCGGCGGGTGGTCTTTTCAGCGTTCTTATTCATCCGGGGAACATGGACACTCACGAGATGCCTCCGCTCCCCCGTTTTTACCAGTCATTCCTCAATCGATGCCGTCTGGACCGAGCCTGCTCGATGACCGGAATCGATCTGGCCCGTTGGTGGACCGCCCGCGAGCAGGTTATAAAATCGCTCGAATGCGGGCCGGAAATATGGAGAATCCAGGGAACCGCCATCCCGGAGGAAATGGATTTTTCCATCAGTGCACCCCAGATCAAATCCATGCGGTTTGCCATCGAAGGCGGTCATGGAACCGCCACCCTGGCTCATGATACGCTCATCATCCGTCCCGGAAAGGTTGACCCGGCCAAGGGGCTGACGGTGATGAGGAGGTATTGAGGGAAGACAGAAGACAGAAGAATAAAGGGAAATCCGGTTAAGTAAGAAAGCAAACGAGGATAAATGGTAGATATTTTATGATCCGTAGGTTTTAAGATCCCCCCTGCCTTCGGCATCCCCCCTTATTAAGGGGGGTATCAATTCGTAAAAATGTGTACATGGTGATAACTGTAATTTTTTCCCCCCTTAATAAGGGGGGTAGGGGGGATTAACCTTATCGGATGTTCACCTTTGTTGAACTAACGACATACCCAATGACTAGAAAAAAAGTACTTGTTCTCCTGATGTTCGAAGTGCTCGAGGATTCCCGGGTGTGGAAGACCTGCCTCTCGCTCCGTGACCGGGGAGCAGAAGTGACGGTTGCCTGCACCAATCCTTCAAGTCACCTGGGAAAGGAAACCTGCGAGGGAATCTCAATCGTCCGGTTTCCTCATCCGCAGGAGTTTTTCCTGAAACGTCTCTACCATCTGGCGCATCGCTGGCTCCCGGTTAAACCGGCTGCATTTTCTCCGGCGGCGGCAGCTCCTGATGGACAGCAATCCTCTCCTGTGAAAGAGCTCATCCTGCAATGGAATCACCGACATTACATGCGGAATATGAAAAAATTAAACCGGACTTTCATCCGGGCTTTTTCCGGGGGAAAATTCGATCTCATCCACGCCAACGATGTGGATACCCTGTATGCCGGGAGCGAGCTGCGGCGCAGGGGCTGCGCCAATGCCCTCCTCTATGACTCCCACGAGTACTGGGCCGGTATGAGCAGGCCGGGCAGCTATTCGAACATCTCCCTGCAGCGGTTCGAAGGCGCATGTATCCGCGACGCCGATTTTGTGGTCACGGTGAATCCATTTATTGCCGGGCGGCTCAAGGAAAATTACGAATTACAGTACACACCGTCGGTGGTCATGAACTGCCCGCCTCTCTGGCACGGCGAGTTATCGCGCCGTACAATCGAGGCGCCTGTACGGGTAATCTTCCAGGGTAAGCTTCAGGCCTACCGCGGTCTCGAGGAACTTATCCTCGCATTCCGGCACATTCCGGGCGCGGCGCTTACCCTGTCCGGGTACGGTCCCATCGAAGGGAGACTGAAACTCCTGGCTGAACGTGAGGGCCTGAAGGACAGGGTCAGGTTCACCGGCCGTTATCCGCAGGAGGAAACGATGCCCATGCTTTCCTCCCAGGACATCGGGGCGATACCGTACCAGGATGTTGTAATGAACAATGTGTATTCATCTCCGAACAAACTTTTCAACTATGCCATGGCCGGTATGGCAATTGTTACAAGCAGCATGCCGTTTCTGGCCTCAACCGTTAAGGAACATAATATGGGCGAGGTATTCACCGGGAGCAGCCCGGAAGATATCGCCCGCGCCATCCAGTCCCTGGTTTCGGACCCCGTGCGGCTGAGAGCATGCAAGGAAAACGCACGGAGAGCGGCGGAGGAATGGTTTTCCTGGGAAAAACAGTTCGAGAGGAATTATCCGTGGAAACAAGTCTGAACCGTGATTCATGGGATAGATGCCGATACAAGTTCGGCATGACACGTGTCATCCTGAACTCGTTTCAGGATCTATTTATGCAATTACGGCGGATAATGTAAAAAATTACTTACCTGATGATGTACTCGGACCGGGTTTTGCCTTTTCATCATCTTTTATCATTCACATCATTCGCATCAGTGGTTCAGACAGTCTTTTCCCTTAGGGACTTTGAGCTTTGGACTTTGGACTCCATGACCTGACTCATATGTACCCGAACCGGGTGCAGACCCTCTACGGCGCCCCGGCGGTGATATTCCGTGATCACCGGTGGACCTTGCCGGTCGTTTTCATGGCCGGGGAAGAGGGAATCCTGAAACTCCCGGTGCGAATGGTCACCTTCGACCGTCACCGTGATTCGCTGGCTCCGCTCAAGGGGACAGGGCCGCTGGAGGCCTTCCGCAGCGGGAAAATTTCCCGCGATACGGCAATGCTGGCGGAACTGGTCCGCGACCACCTCTCGCCCCGTGACGACGACTGGATAATCTCCGGAATGGAACTGGGATTGCTCTCGGACGTCATTCAGTTCGGCTCGCTTACGGAAACCCCGGAAAATGAATCAGCCATAACCTGTTACAACGACAGGTTCGGGCAGGATCATCGGATTTTTCACCTTCGCCGTCCGGCCCAGGAATTGTCTTACAAGGGCGCCTTAACCGATCACGGCCATGCAGCAGTGAAGGAAGGTCTGTGGAATATCCTTAATTGGCTGCCGGAAACGGGTAAAATCCGGGCGGACAAACATACCCTCATCGTCGATATCGATCTTGATTTCTTCACAATGCCCTGGGAGAAATATGTATTCCCTTTCCCCCCGGAAGTATATGAGGGAGAATTCTTCACACCTGCCCAATCCCCTTACTGCTGGTCCGGCCTGCGGCCTGTGGATTGGTTGCGCAGTCTGGTGAAATCCGCCGGATTGGTGACTGTGGCATGCGAGCCTGATTTTTGCGGGAGTAAGGACAAAGCAGAACAGGTGTTTGCCGATATGAATCTTTTTCTTTTCGAATCTTCTCTTGAATGAAGATATTTTTCAGTGGAATCCCAAAATAATATTTGACATTTGTGATAAAAAATAGTATCTTACTTATCTGTTATATAGGGGATTTTTTTGTCTTTGAGACGCGGTATGCAACTGAGCGGGAATAACTCAAATGGTAGAGTGTCACCCTTCCAAGGTGAAAGTTGCGAGTTCGAGTCTCGTTTCCCGCTCCAGTGAGATGCGGATTATTAGAGTTTTTATGGTTCTGATTCTGATTTGCATAAAAAATAAGCTCCACCGGGCCCACATAGCTCAGTAGGCAGAGCGCATCCTTGGTAAGGATGAGGTCACCAGTTCGACTCTGGTTGTGGGCTCCATGTGCATGGAGAACGCCGATTTTTGTGTGATTTCTTTTTTTTGAAGGGATTGTAACATGGCGAAGGAGAAATTTGCGCGGACGAAGCCGCACGTGAATGTAGGGACGATAGGCCACATCGATCATGGGAAGACGACGTTGACGAGCGGGATAACGAATGTGCAGGCGAAGAGGGGATTGGCGCAGCACATGACGT
>JAUYCD010000094.1 GCA_030692375.1 Candidatus Latescibacter sp.
GTGCCGCCCGCGCCGGCCACGTCGCGCTATACCGGCCCGCCAGCACAGCCGATATGGGCGCCCGACGGCCGGAACCTGGTCTACCTTTTACGCCGGGGTCCCATCGGTCCCGGAAACAACATCCTCACGATCCGGTCCGCCGCAACCGGGGAAGAGCGCTTTCTGTCGCCGCGTCTTCGTGGCGTTGCCATGCCCTCCTGGGCGCCGGACGGCCGTTCCGTCATCGCGGTCGGGATGACGGAGACGGGAAGTGGAATCTTCCGAATTGACGCTGAAACAAGCGCGATCACCAAGCTGGCAGATCAGAGCCGGTTTGCGCCCCACCTCTGCCCGGATGGGAAGACCCTGGTGTTCGTGATGGATGGAATCATCAGGAAACGCAACCTCGACACCGGTGAGGAGTCGGAAGTTGTCAAAACACCAGCGACATTTAGCCCCTTGTACTACGACATCTCGCCGGACGGCCGGGAAGTGGTGTTCCAGGTGGACGGCGCTGTAAAGACCGTGTCCCTCAACGGAGGGGAGCCGCGGGAGCTATTTCGCGGTTTGGCGCAGTATTACAACCTGAAGTGGACGTGGGACGGCCGTTACATCATCGCCCAGACACGCGATAGCAGTGAAATCTGGCGGGTTCCGGCGCAGGGCGGGACGCCGCTGAAGCTGGACCTCTCCGTTCTAAGTGAAGCGCGAAAGCTGCGGTTCTTCGCGCTTCACCCGGACAACCGCCGCTTTGCGTTCAGCGTCGATGAGGGGTCCAAGAGCGAGCTGTGGGTAATGGAAAATTTCCTGCCGAAATAAAAGACTCATGAAAAGAGCATTATCAGGGGGCGCAGTTTTTGGAGATTGTGCCCCCTTTTTTAAACGAGTTCAGGATGACACGCGTCATGCCGAACTTGTTGCCGCTTCGCGGGAACGATAAATCTGTTTCGGCATCTATATCCGATCACTAACCTTATCAAATGGCATAATTTTTAAAGTCTAATAAAAAGGCGTACTGTAATTTGCACCTTGCCAACAGGTTGTACACCCTTATATATTTTCATATACCCCTGGGGACAATAATGGAAACATCGATATATAAACGCAAAAGGATACCTTTTCTCTTTTTGCTTGGTATAGGATTACCCAGCTTGCTTCTTGGCTATCTGGCTTTTAGAGGCATTCAGAATGATCAGGCGCTGTTGGAAAAGGAGAGGTTAAATGAACATAGCAGAATAGCAGAACAAATCACCAAGATGATAGAAAAAAATATTTTTGAAGTAGAGCAGACTTTTTTATACACCATCACTGAACATCAGGAGCTCTATCAACCCGCTCTAACCCGTTCACTGGATAGCTTAAAACACCGGAAACCCTTAGTAGAGGAGGTCTTTTTTTTCGAAAACTTGGAGAAAATTAAACTCCCTGACGCAAAGCTTTTGTTTCTTCCCAACGGCAGCATACAATCCATCTCTTCTCCGTCTCGAACCCCCGCTATCGTGAAAAAACCACGAATAGGACAACAATTAGAATTTCAACAGAAAAATTATCAAAAAGCCCTTGCCAGTTACCAACAGGAATTTAAACAAGTTTCCGGCCCTCACATGAAAGGAGAATTGCTCAGCGCAATTGCCAGAGTTCAAAAAAAATCAGGACTTTTCCGGGATGCCATAAAAACATATGAGGCAATAGCGCAAGATTACAGCCATGCCCAAACGGCGGGTGGAGTGCCATTGGGATTGGCAGCTCGATTAGAACTCAGCTCTTTATCTCTTTCTAACAATGATACTTTAAGCGCCATAAAAACATTCTTTGATTTATACAAAGATCTTCTTGGCGGGGAATGGACGCTGGAAAAAGATCAATATGACTTTTTTTCACAGGATATAAAAGAATCGATTGATGCTATCATTTCAAAGGCATCGTTAGATGCACCGTTGCAACCATACAAAAGTGCTTTTACAATGTTGAAAGGAGAGGAAAAAAACCAAAGGAGAATCACGGAGAGATTACTCGCATTCCAGGAAAATACAGCAGCAGATTTGAAGGAAAAAGTCTCTCGAAATTTGGAAGAACCTCGAAGTTCAGCCAGGCGATTTACACTGGAGAGCGGAGGGCACACATATCTTGTTTCTTTGTTGAGCCAATACACAAGAAATGGAAACCAGGTTAATGGAATTTGGGGGATCTTGCTCGATGCCGACTATCTCAAAGATATCCTTCTCCAGCAAGTATTGCAGAGTCATGTTTATTCTGAAAAAACCGGATGGATTGTAAAAGGAATGGATGGTAAAACCATTTTGAAGTCAGAGAAACCACCTTCAGGTTCTATCACCGTCAGAACAAATTTTGAAGGGAACTTTCCTCCCTGGTTAATGGAGTTCCATCAACAAGACCCGCATCTTTTCGAGACTTTTATTCATTCACGGCAAGGCATTTATTTCTACATGTTTTTTCTCATTGCGGGTATTCTGATATTCGGTTTGATATTTACCATTCGCGCCGTTAACCATGAACTAGAACTTGCAAAAATGAAATCCGATTTTGTTTCTACTGTCTCCCATGAATTCAAAAGTCCGTTAACTTCTATTCGACAGTTGGCAGAGATGCTTAAAGCGGGACGGGTACCCTCCGATGAGCGCCGACAGCGGTATTATGATGTTCTTGTAGAACAAAGTGAAAGACTTTCTTTACTCATTGACAACATTTTAGATTTTGCTAAAATTGAAGGAGATAGAAAAAAATTTGATTTTGAGATGGCTGATATTGGCACACTATTGCAAGAGATTGTATCGACCATTCAAGATCGGGTTCGTCATAAAGGTTTCGTTATTCAGGTAGAAATAGTCAAGCCTCTGCCATCGATGAAGGTGGACAGAGCAGCTATAACACAGGCGATTAATAATCTGATAGATAATGCTATCAAATATTCTGGCGAAGCCCAAAAGGTGTTTGTTCGTGCATTTACGGAAAATCAATATCTGATTATCGCTGTAAAAGACTTCGGCGTTGGTATAAAGAAAGAAGAAATTGATAAAGTGTTTGAACGCTTCTATCGTGGAGGTGACGAGTTGACGCGGACTGTTAAGGGCAGTGGGCTTGGATTGACTTTAGTCAAACAAATTGTGGAATCCCATCATGGTAACGTTCATGTTGAAAGCGAGCCTGGACGCGGTAGCACATTTTCGATAAGGCTTCCCCTTCAAAAAAGAGAGAATGAATGAAATGGAAAATATTCTTATCATTGAGGATGAGGAATGTATCCTGATGCCGCTGGAGGATGACCTCAGGGTTGAGGGGTATGGAGTTTCAAGTGCAAAAGATGGACTGCAGGGCTTTTCCATGGCTAAAGAGCAAGGATACGACCTCATCATTCTTGACATTATGCTGCCGAAAATGAATGGATTTGAAGTCTGTAAAAAAATTACGTCAAGCTGGGATTATGACGCCCATCCTGATATTAACTGCCAAAAGCCAGGAGATAGATAAAGTTCTCGGACTGGAGCTGGGCGCCGACGATTATGTCACAAAGCCATTCAGTCCTCGCGAACTTCTTGCCCGTGTAAATGCCCTTTTAAGAAGGGCGAAACAAGATCAACATGAAATCGATCTGTATCATTTCGGCGATGTCAAGGTTGATTTCAAAAAGTACGAAGCCAAAAAGAATGGACAGCCAGTTTACCTTACCGCTCTTGAGTTTGCAATACTTCATTTTCTCATAAAACATAAAGACCTGGTGGTCAGCCGCGATTCCATCCTTGATGAAGTGTGGGGCGATGATGTGTGTGTCTATCCCCGTGCTGTGGATACGCATATCGCTCATCTGAGAAAGAAAATCGAAGACGATCCGGCGAACCCGAAGTACATCATCGGTGTGCGATGTATCGGATATAAATTTAAAGGATAATCAATCTTAACAGAATCTTAACACAATCCTCACAGACGCGTCATGCATTCGTAGTTTTCTTCTTATATTTTTCCTCCTGTAGAAACAAATTATACTCTAACCAAACTCTAAAAACTTTATGGGAGAGATTATTCATGAAGTCACATACTTTGGTTGTCGCCGTTCTTGCTTTCGCGTTTATATGTGTGTCAGCGGGATACACCCAGCAAAGCGCCGAGCAGCTTTTTCAGTCCGGCTTATACAAAGAAGAAATCGCAGGGGAGTTGGATAATGCTATTAAGATATATGAGATGATTATTAGCAAGTATCCGGGAAACCGTTCGGTTGCGGCAAAGACACAGCTCCATATCGGACTGTGCAACGAAAAGCTGGGCAATGCAAAGGCCCGCACAGCCTACGAGCGCGTGGTGCGCGAATACGCCGATCAATCCGAGATTGTGGCGCAGGCGCGGGTGAGGCTGGCGGCGCTTGGCGGTCCCGGCGCCAGTGGGGGACTCGTCACACGCCGGGTTCTCGCAGACGCGTCCGGCGTCGGTGGGGTCTTGACCGCGGATGGCAAGTACATCAGAGGCATAGACTGGGAAACGGGTGACATGGTTCAGTTCGAAGTTGCCAGCGGACAGAAGAGCCGAATCACAAATAAGGGGTCCTGGAGCGAGACTGATAAGTCCTACGAGAACCAGGCATTCTCACGCGACGGAAAACAAATCGCATACACCTCGTATACGAAGGACTGGGACCCTCAACTGCGGATCAGAAACCTGGATGGTTCGGGCCTTCGCACACTTTACAGTGAGAAAGGCTCTTACGTTTATCCCTCGGACTGGTCGCCTGACGCAGGGTCCATCCTCGCACTTCGCGAGCGTAACAAGGTTATTGAACTAACACTGATCTCGACAGCGGACGGCTCTGTGCGCGTCAGGTAGAGTATTACAACGGGCTGGTCCTCGATTCAAATGGCCAGTTTCTCGCCCGATGGGCGATCTGTCGCGTTCAGTTCAGTGGGTGAGGGCAGCCCACCCAATTTCGACGTCTTCCTGATGACCGCCGATGGCCGGAATGAGGTCGTTGTTGCCGGGCATCCAGCGGAGGATCGACTTCTTCGATGGACGCCGGACGGGAGAAGCCTTGTCTTTCTCAGCGACCGCTCGGGGACGTGGGACATCTGGACCGTCCACATAACTAAAGGAAAGCAGCAGGGAGAACCGGAACTGCTGAAAAAGGGCTTAGGCTGGGATTCAGAGGTTCCTGGCTTTGCACCCGACGGCTCCCTTTATTACAAGACTTACACCTCTTTAGGTCGCCTCTACAACGGTGAGGTCAACCTTGAAACCGGTAAGGTACTCGCGCCGCCCGCGCCGGTCGCGACGCGGTATACCAGCCCACCGAACATGCTAACATGGTCACCCGACGGCAGGAACTTGGCCTACGTTTCACGCTCGGGTTCCATCGGTCCCGGAAACAACATGCTCACAATCCGGTCCGCCGCAACCGGGGAAGAGCGCTTTCTGTCGGGTCTTGGTTTCGGTACCTGGATCTCCTGGGCGCCGGACGGCCGTTCCATCATCGCGCTTGGGAGTAGTGGGACCATACGAATTGACACTGAAACAAGCGCGATCACTAGGTTGGCAGATTGGGGCACGTTCCCCAGGCTCTGCCCGGATGGGAAGACCCGGGTGTTCTTGGGCGAGGGAGGGATCAGGAAACGCAACCTCGACACCGGTGAGGAGTCGGAAGTTGTCAAATCAGGAGGGCACTACGACCTCTCGCCGGACGGCCGGGAAGTGGTGTTCCAGGTGGACGGCAATCCGAGGGCTGTAAAGGCC
>JAUYCD010000095.1 GCA_030692375.1 Candidatus Latescibacter sp.
ACAGCGACTCCTTCTTCGGGATGATCGGGCAATTACAGGCGGGAACGCTTCGGAAGGATGAACTCTTCCGGGTGTTGGTCAATGACTTCGAATCAATAGTGCTGCCGGAATACCCCGTCCTCGGTGAGATAAAAACCGGCATGCTGGCGCAGGGTGCTTGTGCATCCCTCTTGACCGGCAGCGGTTCTTCAATGGTCGGGATCTTTGAGAATAAGCACGAAGCCTGCAAGTGCGCCGGGAAGTTCCGGAACGAACAGTGGAGCGTGTTTACTGTGAAGGCAAGCCCACCGCTGTTGTTCGAAACGTTCGCCGCCCCAGGTAATTGCTCCTATGTTCGCGTGCATCCGGTTCAGTAATAGAGTGATTCTCGAGGCTTTTGCAAAAGTCGTTTTATACGTTAAAAGAAAATCACCGAAGCCTCTATCACTGGATATTTCATTTGAACGATAGTATATTGTACCCAAAACAATTCAAAAATATCAAACATGAGGTAAAGCCGATGGGATTGAGCATTATCGATCTTTTATTACCCCGAGAGACAAAGTTCTTTGTTTTGCTTGCGCAGCTTAGTGATCACCTCACGGTGGGATGTACCATCTTTCGTGACCTCATCATACAAATCGAGGGACTGTCCGAAGAAGAGATCAAGAAACGGCTTCTCATCATCAAGGATTGTGAGCGAAAAAGCGACCAGGCCAAAGTCGCGATCATGGATGAACTCTGGCGCGCCTTCATCACACCCATTGACCGTGAGGACATCCACACCCTGGCAATCAACATGGAGAGATCGCTTGACATTCTTAACGGCACTTCGCGCAAGATTGAGACTTTCCATATCCGCAAAATACCGGTGAGCGCCTGCACATTCGCCGATATCATAGTCGATATCGCTAAATTGCAAAGCGAATTGGTTCATGGCCTGCGGGCGAAAAAGGATGTCAGAGAAAAAGTGGAGGCCATGCATAGTCTTGAACACCGGGCGGACGAACTGTTTCACGACAGCATTGCGGCGCTGTTCAATGATGAGGAAAAATACCAGACCGTGGAAAACATGAAATTCAAGGAATTCTATGAACACCTCGAATCGGTTGTCGACAGCATCGACTATATCGGCAAACTCATACACGGAATACGAATGAAACAGGGTTGAAAAACCGAAGTGGAGTGATGAATGATTTCTATCAGTTTCCTGGTTATACTGGTAATCCTGTTAGCGCTGGTTTTCGATTTTCTGAACGGGTTTCACGATGCTGCAAACTCTATAGCCACGGTTGTCGTAACGAGGACACTCACACCCCTGCAGGCTGTCATCCTCGCAGGAATGGCCAATTTTATCGGCTATTTCACATTCGGCCACGCCATCGCCAAGATGGTAAGCAAGGGCATAATCAATCTCGACATGTTGCCTACTCCCGATGCGAAACTTACTCTCCTGCTTGGCGCGCTCGTGGGAGCGATCATCTGGAACATCTTTACCTGGCTTTTGGGGCTTCCGACTTCGAGCAGCCACGCGCTGATCGGCGGGTTGATCGGCGCAGGCCTGGCATCTTCGGGACCGGACATGATTATTATAGGCTCGATCGCGATACATGCGGGGAAGCTGTCGGTCACCGGGATTCTGCCGATCATTGTATTCATCATCATAGCACCGCTTCTGGGGATGATTGGAGCCACGGCTTTTATCCTTGCCATACTTAACCTATTCAAAAAGATGCCATACTATCATTCGGCGAAATTGTTCAAATATCTCCAGCTCATTTCCGCTACATGGTTTAGCGTCGGGCACGGCACCAACGACGCCCAGAAGATGATGGGGGTCATATCGCTCGCGTTGTTCAGCGGAGGCATGGCCAATTCACTGGAAATACAGCCCTGGGTTGCATTTGCATGCTACGCTTCGATAGGATTGGGGACGATGTTCGGCGGTTGGCGTATTGTCAAGACAATGGGAACAAAAATCACCAAAATCCGGGCGACGGAAGGGTTCTGCGCAGAATCATCTGCAGCCCTGGTGCTCATGGGTACTGCCCATTTCGGGATTCCGGTGTCCACTACCCACGTTATCTCAGGAGCAATAATGGGCGTCGGAACGGTGGAAAATATCAGGGCCGTACGCTGGGGAACAGCACGAAAGATCGTCTGGGCATGGTTTATGACCATTCCAATGGCTGCATTATGCTCAGCGGCCGCTTACAGGATAATATCCCTTATCCACTGAGCCTTTTCTTTCATACAAGGAGCTGTGCAATGGCTGATATGAAACGAACCGGTTCTTCTCAACATTTCTCTCGCCGCGAAGTTCTCGGCATGACAGGCGCAGCCGCCTTGGCAGGCGTTGCAGGTAGGGCAACGGCATCGGAAAAACGGCCTCGTGTCGCCTGTGTTATCACCGAATACTGGGATTTGTCCCATGCCGATTGGATTGTCCAGAAGCTGTTGGACGGTTACTGGTGGCAGGGTGCGCATACTCCATCCCGGGTGGACGTCGTGTCCATGTTCGTCCACCAGTTTCCGGATAACGATTTAAGCCGGAAGGTATGCGCGAAGTACAATATTCCCATGTTTTCCCGGGTAAGTGACGCGCTCACTCTCTCAGGGAAGAACCTCGCAGTGGATGGAGTTGTTCTTATCGGCGAGCACGGGAAATATCACACAAACCTGAAAGGGCAAACGTACTATCCCCGCTGGTGGCTCTACCAGCAGATTATGCGCGTTTTTACTCAGAGCAGGCGTTCGGCGCCGGTTTTCAACGACAAGCACCTTTCTACCGACTGGAACGAAGCGAAGTGGATGTATGACCGATCCCGGGAGATGGGATTCCCCCTCATGGCGGGATCGTCCCTGCCTGTCTGTCACCGTGACCCCCAGCTCGAACTCGACCTGGAAACACCGCTCACCGCGGCTGTGGTAACATCCAACGGCGGCAAGGAGGCATACGGCTTCCATGCCCTTGAGGTGCTCCAGTGCATGGCAGAGCGCCGGAAAGGCGGCGAAACCGGAGTTGCAGCAATCCAATGCATCGAGGGACCGGAGACATGGACATGGACAGACCGTAATCCCTGGGCGGGACGGCTGCTGGATGAGGCGCTTGCGCGGTGCCCGGACAAACAGCCGGGAAACGTCCGCGACAATGTACGGCAGCCCTTCGTATTCATTATCGAGTATCGCGACGGAACCAGGGCGGCTGTATACACCCTTAACGGCCATGGGCTCAGGTGGTGGGCGTTAGCAGGGGACATCGCGGGCCGTAAGGAACCGGCATCCACTCATTTCTGGTTCAATTATACCCAGGGGAAGTACCTTGGTTCAAGTTCCTTCGTCCACTATATCAATGAAATGATGGTCACCGGCAAGGAACCGTACCCGGCTGAGAGAACGCTTCTTACCACGGGCATGCTTTCGTATCTGATGGATTCAAACTGGGAGAATGGCCGTCACACGGACATCGGCCGCCGTCTTGAGACGCCATATTTCGATATGAAATACAAAGCGGGGCGTGAACAGCTCTATGATCGCGGAGCAAGACCGCCGGACATTCCGCTTGTACGGGGATTCTGACCGGAGAAACTGAAAATTCCGTCTATGCAGAAAGAAGGTATGCAGAGAAGTTATATTTGATTATATGGAGCCAACGACATGATTCAGATAACCAGTACGGGCAACAAATCCTTTTACAGCTACCGCTGAGTGAACGGGAAACCTGAGAAGTTGTTCTTGGGGCGTTACCCGTCAATGACGATTGAGAGCGCCCGGAACCGTGCAGGTGGCGTCAATTCTGAAATTTCACAAGGTAAGAATCCAAACGAGGATAAGCGCACCAATGAACTACCCCGCAGCAGAGCTGCGAGGTATCACGCTGTTTTTTCAAAACAAGTCATTCAGAAATGATATTTGCTCACTATAGATTCTTCGATATTGTTTACCCTGTTGCTCAACGTAGGTGCGGATTACATCTTCCTTCGCATATGCACCCACAGTATTGATGTAGA
>JAUYCD010000096.1 GCA_030692375.1 Candidatus Latescibacter sp.
TTTTCCACGCAGTGCGTCGATTTTTTCCGCGGTGGGCAGATCGACCGGGAATCCGCGATATACCACGAAAACGGTTGTCACCATGAAGAAAATGATCAGGAGAAACGAAATATCGGCCATGGGACCTGTGGGTATCTCCTGGCTGATCCGGTTCCTTCGGAAAAATCTGGACTGAATGTGCGCCATGCTTTTCTTCCCGTTTTACTCATCCGGCTTTGCGATGGATATCTTGTCGTTCCCCGCCTTCTTGATCTCATCCACCACATCCACGAAAATCTGGTAACGGGCATCGGGAGCGGTTTTGAGGGACACAATAATGTTGGTATTTTCTCCGGTCAGTATTTTGATACGGCGCCCTAGTTCAAGGAGAGTCACCTTCTGCTCATCAAGAGCCAATCCGCCGTCACTGCCGATCCGGACTGTGGTGATGTTACTGCTTGGGACTGTGGTGGTCGTCCCGCTGGGCGGCAGGGTCAATCCCAGTCCCTTGTCTTGCGACAGGGTAGTGGTGACAAGGAAGAAAATAATCAGGAGAAATGCTATATCCGCCATCGACGCGGTCGGTATTGAGGCGGTTATAAGCGTCCGTTTTCTATTCATAAGGTGTATCTCACAACGTTCGCAAAAAAAAAGTCTGAACCATGATTTATGGGATTAAAGGATTACCTTGAAAAGTCAAATTATAATTGACGACAAAAATAATTACGCATGTTTTTGAGTGTTTAGATCCTGAAACGGTTTTATCGTTCCCGCGAAGCGGCAACAAGTTCAGGATGACACGTGTCATGCCGAACTTGTTTCGGCATCTCTCTATAGGATCACTAACCTTATCTAATGGCATACTCGGATATTTTTATTCTGGATTCTGGATTATGACTTCTGTCTCCTGCTGTTTAATCTTCTCATCATACCCCAGATCAATCAGCGTATCGATCAGTCTGGTGGAGTTCTCATCCATGCTGACCACGATCCGGTCGATCAGCCAGACGCAGAGGTTGTAGGCTATCTGGGTCGGCATGGCAACAATAAGTCCGCCCGCTGTGGTGATGAGCGCGATCGAGATGCCGGTGGCTACCACGGTCGGTTCAACTTCACCGGCTGCCGCAATGGCCTGGAATGCCATGATCATACCTACTACTGTTCCGAAAAACCCGAGCAGGGGAGCGACATTGGCGATAGTGGCGAGCCACACAAGGCCGTTCTCCAAAAACGCCATTTCTACCGCGCCCGCACTCTGTACCGCCTTCTCCACATGATCGACCCCCAGGTGTGCGCGCGATAGACCGGCATGAATGATGGAGGCTATCGGGCCGGGGGTATGCGCGCAGATCTCGGAGGCATTTTTCAGTCCGTTCTCTCTGTCCTCAAGGGCGCTGTACACCTTCCGAAAGAGTGTCCGGGTGTTAAACAGAGCGATGAGGATGACAGTAAGGCGCCAGATGGTGATTGCGACCGACAGGATGAACATAACCACCAAAGGCCACATGATCGCCGGCCCGCCGTCGTGAATATATTTTATAAGTGTGGTTGCAGCTTTGTCCATGATGTTCTCCGGGTGGTTACATTCTTATTCTTCTATGAGGGGGGTTCCGCCCGGCACCGGCAGGTTGGCGGGAATACGGAGGATATGCCGTATGAAACGTTCGATGAGAAACTCCGCCATTTCTTGAATATCCGCAGTACTGTCTACCAGGATATATCCCCCTGCAAAGCGGTCATGCCCCCCGACGGTGAACGGCGAGAACGGCACCAGCCTGCGGATCACCCCGGCGCAGTTGGCTTTTGCGCTGGAAGAACGTATCGAAAGATACATCCGCTCGCGGGTATGTCCCAGGGCCAGTGTCCAGGTGATGTGTTCCCGCGAGAGGAGAAAATCGGCCATTTCCGCCACAATTTCCCCGCTTTCCACTTCTCCCACCCAGACCCAGGCCACATTACGGTAGATGCGGGCGTTTTCGAGGCAGCGATGAACGGTTCGGAAATACTGCCGGGATTTCCGGGCGTTTCTGATC
This sequence comes from Candidatus Latescibacter sp., assembly GCA_030692375.1. NCBI lineage: Bacteria > Pseudomonadati > Candidatus Latescibacterota > Candidatus Latescibacteria (ex Chuvochina et al. 2023) > Candidatus Latescibacterales > Candidatus Latescibacteraceae > Candidatus Latescibacter > Candidatus Latescibacter sp. The sequence goes on from JAUYCD010000096.1 coordinate 2,013, forward strand.
CGGGATATAATCCTCTGGTCGGTATGGGGAAAGATACCTGCATATACACGGAGGTCGGTCTGGGTTGCGCTGCGGCTGAAATCCTGGGTATCGCTGATGATGGCATAGGAGAGAGCCGATGCGAGCCTTGCAGAGATGGGAATGTGGAGTTCCTTCAGCGCCTGGCAAAGGAGGGTGGCGGTCGCCCCCACATCCGGCTCCAGAAGAACAAAAAAAGGCGAGGTCACCTTTGGTGCAGCATGTGTGCGGCCGTGATGGTCGATGGCGATGAAAACATCACCCGGCGCCTGGGGATGCAGGGTCACATTTCCCCCTCCGGGCATGCAGTCGATAAATGCCCAGGCGAACGATGAGCCGGGGTTGATGTTCACTGTTTCCAGAGGTTCAAGAGTAATATGGCATTCCCTGATGAGGGTTTTATTTTCCCGGCGCTGGGGCATGCCATTGGTCACCAGCCGTGATTTTACCCCGAAATGACGGGCTATGATGCGGAATGCTTCTGCGGAAGCAATGGCATCGGGATCGGGGATGTCATGGGTCTGGATAAAGAGCGGGCGTTTCCCGGCAAGTTTAAAAAATTCAGTGATTTTTTGTATATTTATGTGTATATCTGTCATCACACAGGAATCCTGATTTGACACCGATTTACCACCACGGTCCTCTTCTGCGAACTGTTTCCACAAAGGTTTCGATTGAGCGATCAAATGTTTTCTCTACATCCGGAGGGAAACAGCATCCGGGCAGCTCGCCGCTCCTCCGATGATAGGCAATACACTCGCAGCAGATCCCTTTCCTCGAGCAGGATGGATAGCTGCATGGGCATGATGCTTTGTTTTTCTGAACTTTGCACTCGGTCATGTGTGATCCTCTGTCTTCTGCTTTGCCTCATTCCCCGTATCCCTGAACCGGTTGGTTATGGGAAGGCGTCGGTCACGGCCGAATGCACGGGGAGTGATTTTCACCCCCGGCGGAGCCTGGCGGCGTTTGTACTCCGCCAAATCACACATCCGTACCACCCTTTTGACCGTTTCACGGTCGAATCCGTGGGCGACTATTTCCTCCACCCCCATGTCCTGCTCGATGTAGTCTTTTAAAATCGGGTCCAGGATGTCATAGGGCGGGAGAGAATCGGAATCCTTCTGATCGGGACGGAGCTCTGCGGAAGGCGGCCTCGCTATCACTGTCTCGGGGATGATTTCACCTGCGGCTCTGGTGTTGATGAGCCGTGCGAGGCGGTATACCATGATCTTGGGGACATCTTTGATCACCGCAAATCCCCCGGCGGTATCGCCGTATAACGTGCAGTAACCGGTTGCGACCTCGCTTTTGTTGCCCGTAGTGAGCACCAGCCACCCAAACTTGTTGGAGAGCGACATGAGCAGCGTGCCGCGGATGCGGGCCTGAAGGTTTTCTTCGGTTACATCGGGCCTGGTATCCCGGAAAGCATCGGAAAGCGACTGAATGAATGCGGTAAATACTTCGCCGATGGGAATCTCGATAAACCGTATTTTGAGATTCATTGCCAGGATTTCGGCGTCTGATCGGGTTCCGGTCGAAGTAAACTGCGACGGCATGGTTACCCCGATGACATTCTCCCTGCCCAGAGCTTCAGCGGCAACGCATGCAACGATTGAAGAGTCGATCCCGCCGGAAAGCCCTATAACAACCTTCGAGAATCCGTTCTTACGGATGTAATCACGGGTGCCGAGAACGAGAGCCTCCATAATCTCCTCCTCTTCGCTCAAAGGGGGGGCTATGATTGGCTTTACCCTTGACCGTTGAGGTTCAGGCCGTTTGGGAATTTTAAAACAGGGCGCGGAACCTTCTCGCAAAGGGTTTTCAAACTCTAAGTCTATGACCGCCAGGTATTCGGTGAAAGAAGGAGCTTTCAGGATGCAGTTCCCCTTGCGGTCGAACACAAGCGAGCCGCCATCGAATACCAGCTCATCCTGGCCGCCTATCAGATTAACATATACAATCGGGGTATCGGTTTCAGTAGTTCTCTCGGCAAGCAACTCTGTGCGGTCGTGCAGTTTTCCGGCATTGTAGGGTGATGCAGAGATATTGATAATTACATCCGCGCGGTGAACGGCGCTCAGAACAGTACAGACGGAGCGTGCCCCGTCTCTGCCTTCTTCTACCCAGATGTCTTCGCAGATTGTCATCCCCACTGTCACATCTCCCAGGCGGAAGGACAGAGGATCCCTCCCCGGGAGAAAATACCGCTTTTCATCGAATACGCCGTAATTGGGCAGAAACATCTTATGGTAGATGCAGTGGACTTTTCCCCCGGATACGACAGCGGCAGCATTGTAAACCGGTCCAAGACCATCGGGAAGCCCCACAATCGCACAGATTTCACCTGCACCTGCCGCAAACTTTTCCAACGCTTTTCGGCATCCCCGGAGGAATCCGGGCCGGAGGAGAAGGTCTTCGGGAGGGTAGCCGGAAAGCGCCAGCTCGGGGAATACCACCAGATCGGAGCCATTTTCACGAGCTTTGCCTGCCGCATCGAGGCATCGCGCCACATTGCCGTCCAGGTCGCCGACCGTGGTGTTTATCTGGGCCAATGTAATCCGTATTTGTCTCATAAGAAAAGAAATATAATGTTCGCCCCCGATTAGCACAAATGAAAAAGGCTTTCAGAGGAGTGCGTCAAAAACCTGTTCAAAACGGCAAATAAAAAACCCCGAGAATCAAGGTTTTTGAGGGTCGGCTTTCGTTGCAAAAAAAACAGTTGTTTTTAGCGGTAGGTGTTATATATTGTTCTGCGGTAGTTTAGAAGATGTTATTAGAAAAGTTGGTCACGGAGTACGTAGTCCGGTTGATGGGTTGTAAGCCGGTTTATACAGTCTGTATATACGAGGAAGGATTGATCGTTAAAATAGTGGCAATTGATTGATTAGCTTGAGATTACGTGTGAATACAAAAAATAGCGGAAACTTCTTATACTGAAAGAGAAAGTCTATGTTTGCATTTTTATCCAGACTGCATAAGCATTGTTCGACCAGAAGATGAAAAGATGATCATCAGCATAGACAACCTCAAGTCAGGGCTTCAATGGTAGCGGAAAGGTGACTGGCTAGGGGACATCCACAACGCAGATTACTACGACATCTACGACGCAAGATCGGCGGGCCCGACTGACCAATGGTGGAGCGTCTCCGTAGATCGCTTGAGCCAATGGCATGCATATCGTGGCCCGGAAACCTCCGAACACAAAGGCTGACATCTCTGCGCGGGGCAGACGCGTTCTTACCGACATCGCAAGTCAATACGCAAAACTCATTGCGAGCAGCGGCGCAGAACCTTCCATTGCAGACCTGTGCTGGGAGGATGTGGCTCCCCTCTTCGCGATTGCCTCAGACATCAAGCCGGGGAATCCGGTCGAGCTGTTCTTGTAAGGGCGTGTTCCACATGGTTTTCCTTTCTGAATAAAAAAGTATTGCGTTTAAAAAAAAGAGCATGTATTTATTATATCATCATATCACAGATTTTCCTGTGCGCCGAAAACCTGTTAAAAACGGCAATAAAAAATCCCTGGGAAATCAGGGATTTCAAAGGGCAGATTTCGGTGCGTCAAAACAGTTATTTTTGGCGATAATTTAATCAAAAGAATTCCTCAGAGCTCTGCTTCGGGGTAGTTCATTCTATACATTCTATCTAAAGATTTATACGGAAAATATATAAACAGAAGTTACCCCTGGGTTCAATTAATTTATCCTTGCAATTCAATAGAAATAATTTAATGTTGTGTTTTATGAAGAAAACTACAGAATTACTTGTTAGGTTGTTTTTGATTAATTACGAAAAGCTCAGTGTTGTAGGAGGAATATTAAATGTGTATCAAAACAGGAAAACTGCTATTAGTAATGTTATTTGTTGCAAGTTTGTTGTTTTTTTATAGTAGCGAAACCGAGATTGAAAAAGCCCATAATCCCAAGACTTCTTTTAAAAAACTGATACTACTTGCACAAAATGCAGATGTCAATGTTCAAAGGGCAGTTGCTAATAATCCTAATACGACTTGGGAAGCATTAATGATTCTTTCCAAAACAAATGATATTCAGATTCTTGAAAATGTTATATGCCATCCTAATGTTACCCCAACTATATTAAAAGGACTTATAGATACAGATATAGAGTTAACTAAACTTGTAATCAAATCCCAATGTATCTCTTCCGAACTAATTAGTGAATTAATTCTGAAAAATGAAGCAAAAGAATTATTAGCACATAGATTTAATCTGCCGCCTGAACTATTGCATATTCCTATTAATCCTAAAGAAGTAATCAGAATTCTGGAGTTAAAAATACGTGAATATAACGAGAATTACTTCCATCGATATTTTCTAGCTCAGTATCCATATACACCACCTGAAATACTTGATATTTTGGCACAAGACAAAGACTCAAGTATCCGACGTAATGTAGCAAAAAATCCTAATACTTCCATAAAAACTTTAACCTATTATTCAAATGATGAAGATTGGACAGTAATGTCTGACCTAGCAAAAAACAGTAATATTCCTGTTCGCATTCTTATTACTTTATCAAAAGACAAAAATAAATATGTAAGAAGTAGTGTTGCTGAAAACCCCAATACTCCTATTGAAATCCTTAGTACTTTAGCTATTGATAAAGATGATTACATTAGGACCAGCGCAGCAAGAAATCTCAATTTATCTGATAGATTACTTAGCATTTTTGCAAAGGATAAAAATTATAATGTAAGGGCAGCAGTTGCAAAACATCATAATATACCCACAAAATTACTATATAAGTTAGCAAAAGACAAAAATTACAGTGTAAGAGAGGCCGTTGCAGAAAACCCTAATGCCCCGATTCAGTTGCTCGAGTATCTATTACCTATGAAATCTATGTACATAATTGCAAAATACCCAAGAATTCCTATTAGTATGCTAACTAAATGGGCAAATACCAAGTCCGAGTGTTCACCAAGTGTTATTGAATGGAATGTCGCAGAAAATCCAAATACCCCTGTTGAAATATTAAGATATTTTACCGAACATTCTATTATAAGTATGGATATACATCTTGCGAAAAATCCAAATACACCAATAGAAATACTTCATAAATTATCCAAACAAATTGAATTGTATAATAAACTTGAGAAAAACGCAAGTGACGATTATATGAGGAGATTGTGGCACAATGACGCTAATGACCTGAAGGAAGCTCTTGCTTTACATCCCTTTATATTTGCAGAACATAGAATAAATTATCTATATAGTGACTGCGAAATTACAAAACCTGTTATCGATCTCATTATATATAAATACATTTTAAACGGTTTCAAAAAAACAGATGAAGAGTTTAAATTGCAAATGAAAGGGAAATATATGTTACTTTGTATCTATGAAAATAAAAAAGGAAATGTTGCGTCTTATGGCGGCCATTTTGCAAAAGGGTATGGTGAGGCTAAAGAGTTTGTTATTTTAGATTTACAACACAGTCTTATTCTAGAAGAATGGACAGAAGGAGCTTCTATGCCTGATTCGATTAAAGTGCTGAGTGATGAAATTAATGTTGTGCGTGAATTTGATGTTGAAAAGGATTCTACCATTGATAAAATATTGTCGTTTTATTGATTTTTTGAAAAGTTTTTTTTATCACTTCGAGATTTGAAAAAAGTAAACTGTGCGACATAACAAAGTACTCAAGCGGACCGTTATTTTAGGTTATTATCTTCACTAGTCTGCCGCTTGGCATCACCCAAATCGCCTCCTCATACTCCTTGAACCGATGCAGTAACGCAAACAGATACCTAATCCGGAAATTTCCTCGCCCATTATAACTGCCCGAATTGCTTCTCAACCCTCTGGATCATTGGACTTGTTTTTCATCCTTCATCATTCTCTTTTAAAACTTTGTGCCTTTGTCCCTCTGTGCCTTTGTGCCTTGTCTTTTCAGATTTTCTTCGTATATTTAACGAAAATTATCATTTATGAAAATTATTCCTCACCCCCTCGCCCGCTTGCGGGAGAGGGGGTAGGGGGTGAGGGAATGGCACATTCCGAATACACTCCGCTCAGCACCGGCATACCGGCGCTTGACAAGCTTCTCCAGAACATCATGCCCGGCGACAACATTGTCTGGCAGATAGATTCTCTCGAAGAATACATCCCCTTCGTACGGCCTTTCGCCGAGGATGCCCGAAAGAAAAAAGGCGGGCTTGTCTATTTCCATTTCGGCCTGCACGAGAAGCTGCTCGATGAAAGCTCCGGCGCCGCGATATACTACATCGACCCGCGAATCGGGTTCGAATCAGCCACCGCCGCCATACATAAGATCATGGAAAAAGCTGGCCGCGGCTCATATTTTCTGTTCGACTGCCTCTCCGATCTGGCAGAAATCTGGTACAGCGACCTCATGATGGGCAACTTCTATAATCTGACCTGTCCGTATGTGTATGATACGAATTCGGTGGCGTATTTCGCCCTCATTCGGAGCCGTCACTCTCTCCCTGTCGCCTCGTCAATTCGTGACACCGCCCAGATTCTCCTCGATGTCTACCGTCATGAAGGCAGCCTGTATGTCCATCCCATGAAGGTGTGGCAGCGGCATTCACCCACCATGTACATGCCGCACTTGTGGGATGAGGGAACCTTCCGTCCGGTCACCGACAGCGCAACCGTTTCCGAGGTGGTCTCTGCGGTTATGGGTTCGGGTATGGATTCAGCCTCACGGGTGGTTGATATCTGGGACCGGACGTTCATGCAGGCGGAAGAGGTTCTGGAAATGGTCAAGCGCGGCGACCGCCCGAAGGAAGACGCCTACGAGTATTTTCAAAAGCTCCTCCGGATGGTGTTTTCCCGCGACGAGCGGGTTCTGGGAATGGCCGCGAAGTATCTCACCCTTGCCGACATTCTTAACATCAGGAAACGCCTGGTCGGCACCGGACTCATCGGAGGGAAATCGGTGGGAATGGTTATCGCACGGGCTATTCTGGCCAGGGCTGAAGAGCGCTGGAAAGAAATACTCGAGGTGCATGATTCCTTTTACATCGGCTCGGATGTATTCTACACCTATATTGTGGCCAACGGCTGCTGGAGAATGCGTCAGAAGCAGCGTGACGCTTCCACCTTCCTCGACGGTATCGAAGAAGCCCGCCAAAGTATGCTTACCGGAAACTTTCCCGAGTTCATCCAGAATCAGTTTGTGGATATGCTTGATTATTTCGGGCAGTCGCCGATAATCGTCCGGTCGAGCAGCCTCCTGGAGGACAATTTCGGCAATGCCTTTTCCGGGAAGTACGAGAGCGTGTTCTGTGTAAATCAGGGAACCCGCAGCGAACGGCTTAAGGCATTCCTGACCGCAGTGCGTCGGGTGTACACCAGCACCATGAGTATGGAAGCGCTTGTTTACAGGGCGCACCGCGGCCTTCTCGAAAGCGACGAGCAGATGGCGCTCCTGGTGCAGAGGGTTTCGGGGGTGGTGTGCAGCAACCTTTTTTTCCCCCAGATTGCGGGTGTGGGACTGTCTTTCAATCCTTACGTATGGAGCGAGCGGATAGAATCGGATGCCGGGATGCTCCGCCTGGTCTGCGGCCTGGGAACCCGTGCTGTGGACCGTCACGACGACGATTACACCCGCCTGGTTTCTCTCAACGCACCGAAGCTTCGTCATGAATCAAATTTCGACGAGGTGGTGGAGTATGCTCAGCGGAAAATGGACGTTCTCGATCTGAATGAAAACAAGCTTGTGTCCAAAGATTTCCAGGAGATTGTGCAAAAATGCCCGGATTATCCCCGGGATGTTGTCTCCTCACGGGTTCAGGAGGAATGGACCCCCGTTGCTGAGGCAGGCTCGGACGGCCGCCGGGTGGTTACTTTTGACAAGCTCCTTTCCGAGCCTCCGTTCGTGGAATACATGCGTTCCATGCTCAAAATACTTGAGACAGCGTACGGCTGCCCGGTGGATGTGGAGTTTACCGTCAATTTCCGCAAGACCGGAAAACTCCAGATCAACCTGGTTCAATGCCGGCCTTTCCAGATCACCGGCGAGAGAAGAATTGCTGCCCCGCCCGAGGGTATCGTGCAAAAGGACATTATTTTCGAAGCCCATGGCGCTATTATCGGGAGAAGCATAGCCACCATCATCGACCGGATTATCTACGTGGCGCCGTCGGTGTACGGGCAGATGCCGGAATCCGAGCGTTACTCTGTCGCGCGTATGATCGGCCGTCTCACCCACCGTAAGAATGAGAACTCCAAGATCATTATGCTCATGGGCCCGGGACGATGGGGGACTTCCATGCCAGCGCTCGGAGTGCCGGCCAAGTTCGCCGAGATCAACACGGTATCGGTGATATGCGAAATCGTGGAAATGAACGAAAATCTCATACCCGATGTATCTCTGGGCACACATTTCTTCAACGACATTGTAGAATTCAAAATGCTCTACCTGGCCATATTCCCGCACCGTGAGGAAAACAACCTGAATAAAGCGTTTCTTGAAACCGCCCCGAACAAGCTGACGGAGATTTTCCCCGGAGAATCAAAATGGGCGAATGCTATTCGGGTCATCGACACCTCCGATCTTCCCGAGGGACGTAAGATTTACCTGAATGCCAATACCATCCATCAGCGGGCGCTGTGCTACCTGGCCGAGGATGTAGAAGAGGCGGCGCCGGAAAAAGTGATCTGGAAATCGGTAATGGCGAGGTTGTGAAAAGGGAAGGATGAAGGATGATGGATGAAAGGGAAGGAGCGAAATTTCCTTTTTTCCCGAATCATCGAAAATGAAATTTTCGTGTATGTCATTAAATAAGGTTGTGATCGTATATATAGATGCCGAAACAAGTTCGGCATGACACGTGTCATCCTGATCTCGTTTCAGGATCTAAATGTGCAATCATAGCGCAATATTTTCAAAAATACTTACCAGATGACATACGCGGATTAAATCTTGTAAAATCTTGTTAATCCTGTAAAAAAGAAAAGATGATAAAATTAGATTAGCTGGTTGACAATCCAGAGAGGTATCATCATGCAGAAATGGAGAATGTATATTATCGCAGCGCTTATCCTCTCACTCCCGTGCAGCGCCTTTGCCGGGTGGAATATCACCGAAAAGCAGCGCCGGGAAGTCAATGACCGGATGGACCGGATGAAGCTCCGGCAGAAAACCGAGTTTGTAACCGACCGGTCGCCTCAAATGCTGGTTGAGCCGAAGGAAGAGCAGGTGGTGAAGGATTTTACCGTGGCCAGGATTCCCCCCGAAGTGAGCATGATGATCATCCCGGACATGGTTCCTGAGTATTTTCCCGAGGAAGCGGCGGAGGCGGCCTGGGCGAACTGGGCCAAAGTCACCAGGAGCGAAGACAACCGCTTTTTCTTCTCGGTCGACGACCACCGCGGGATGGGATGCCAGATCAACATCTATGAATACAGCCCCGCCCGTTCAACGGTTGACAAGGTAGTGGATGTCACCAGGCTTCTCGGCTGGACGGAAAAGTCTTACACCGACGGCAAGATTCACGGCCATATGGGGCTCATGCCCGACGGCACCCTCTGGGCGTCAACTCATTATGGTGTGTATCCCGATTCTTCCTGGTTCGCCAACGGTTTCAGGGGGAGCTGGCTCCTGAGCTATAACATCAATACCCACGAAGCGAAAAACTGGGGCGTTCCCCTGGTCGGCACCAATCTTCCCGAGTCCTGCCTTGACCCGAAGCGGGGCAAATATGTCGCCACCGGATCTTTTGCCACCTTCCTCTGCTGGGATACCATCAATAAGCGGGTCGCCTATGCCGGATGTCCGTCCAAAGGCTGGATCTGGTGGGAACGGGCAATGCTGCTTGATGAGAATACGGGAAAATTCTGGTCAAGCGATATGAGCGACAAGGAGTTCCGTTTCCTCTCCTTCGATCCGGAATTCAACAAGTTCGAGCGGTACGAGCTTTCAGCGCCGGAAAATTCTTATTCTCACACCAAAGGACAGCTCCGCAGCTATACGGAAAAACGTGCGCTGGACGGCGCCTTCTACTGTATTTCCCAGGACGGCGCCCTTTTCCGTTTTCGTCCGGAAAAACCTGCGGTCGAGCCTGTCGGGGTCAATTGGGACAAGGGAAGGTATACCTCCACAACGGCTATCGATCCCACCGGACGGTATTTCTATTACCTGCCCGGTGGTGCAAAAATGCAGAATGACAACGAGTATGGCCCCATTGTTCAGTTCGATGTCAAGACCGGAAAGAAAAAGGTCATTGCCTGGCTTGACGATTATTACTATGAAAAATACGGCTACTGGGTCGGCGGAACCTACGGAATGGAAATTTCGAAGGACGGCTCTTTTCTGGTGATTGTCATGAACGGCGCTTTTGTCAACCGCGATAATGAAAAATGGTCGCCTTACGGGGATCCCTCCATTTTCGTGGTGCGCATACCCAAAGAGGAGAGACCGGTAGAATAAGATTGACATCAGTGTTATTGAATAGGTATTTTTATATAAGGAGAACCTTATGTTAATCGAAAAACTGAAAATCCGATCATTTAAATCTATCGTTGACTTGGATATTTCCCTTGGAAATGTCAATGTATTTATTGGCGCCAACGGAAGCGGAAAAAGCAATATCCTTGAAGCCTTGGGTGTTTTATCTGCTGCTGCTTACGGAAGAGTTGACGATGAATCATTATTGCGCCGGGGGGTACGTCCGGGTGTTCCGCGGCTTTACAAGAGCGCTTTCCCTACTATTAGAATCCCGCCTCATATCTATTTTGCTGCAGAAGCCGAAAATGCCTCGTATGCAGTTTCCCTCCTCAATTCTTTAGATAAGCCTAGACCCGCATGGCAATTCAAAACCGAAGAACTTATTGGAGATAGTATAACTTTGGTAAGTCGCGGGGTTCGTGGAAAAACCGATACTGCCAGGAATAAGGAGCAGGGATTAGCGGCGTTGAAGGTTGTTGAACTTGACCCAAAAAGTCCGGCAGCTGAACTGATGCAAACACTTCAGGATTATGCCATTTATACTCCTAACACTCCAACTCTCCGTGGAATGATTTCGGATCAGCAGTCGCGGGATCCTGTTGGCCTTTCCGGGGGAAGGTTAGCTGAAGCAGTAAGAGATTTAAAAAGTTGGAGGGCGGCAAAAGTTGATTTTATTGATGATGCATTGGATGAAATGACCGGCCTAATAGATTGGATGAGCGATTTCGATACCAGTACATCGGCTGAGCCATTATTATCTTCTTCGATCGCACGAGGCAAACTTATCATTCGTTTTAAAGATCGCTATATGCGGGAGGGACGGAACACACTGACACCTTACGATGCCAGTGAAGGTGTGCTTTACATTCTTTTTAGTGCTGTCCTTGCCATCTATCCTTTTGCTCCTCAATGCCTTGCCATAGACAATTTGGACCAATCTCTAAATCCAAGATTATCGCAAAAACTGGTCAAAGCGCTATGCAAATGGGTGATAGATAACCCATATCCCAGACAATTTCTATTTACCGCCCATAATCCCGCACTCCTCGACGGATTACCTTTAAATGATGACAGGATAAGGCTATTCGCAGTTGATCGAAATGATGCGGGTCATACAGAAGTAAGACGTATTGAAATCACCGATGAATTGAAAAAACTCAACGAGAAATGGCCGTTGTCTCGTCTTTGGGTGATGGGGCATCTTGGGGGAGTACCGAATGTCTGATCTCCGTATCGGTTTGATAGCAGAAGGCGAAACTGATTTCATCATCATCCAAGCGGCATTAAAAAGTGTTTTAGGACGTCGTTTTATTATACAGCTCCTGCAACCGGAATCAATTGGAAATTTAGGAGGTTTCAGTGAAACGGGAGGCGGATGGGGAGGAGTGTATCGCAAATGTAGAGAGTTTGTTTCCATGGAATTTGAAATCTCGAAAAACCCATCACTATCTGGATTTAATTTGATTTTGATTCATATCGACGCAGATGTAGCAGGTGAGAGTTATCCAAATGCAGGAATCGAAGATCAACCCAATCAAGATCTACCTTGCGAGAAGCCCTGTCCACCCGCAGAGGACACAGTTCAAGCCTTGCGAAGTGTTGTTATGGGATGGTTAAATCTCGTTCCTGTAGCGATTCCAAAACATTGGGCTTTATGCATCCCATCGAAAAGTATTGAAACTTGGCTGATAGTTGCTCTATATGGTCAAAATGAACCTTTATTTATGCAAAACATCGAATGTAATAAGAGGTTAGAGGAATGGCTTACTCAAAGACCAGTTCATGAAAGATTGGTTAGAATGAAGGATGGTAAGGCAAAAAAAATAAAAAGCCGATATTTGAAAGCTGTTCCAGTTGTAACCGAACGTTGGTCTGAAGTAGAGCAGCGTTGTACTCAAGCAGTGCGTTTCAGAATTGAAGTATTGAAAGCTGTTAATACAACTTTATAGTATATTTAATTATGGAACTTATTCACTGTTAGAGAAGTATAACATAACAGTTGTATCGACAATCATCCTGGCAAGACAGTACTTTTTTAATTCTATCTCGATATTTTCCTGTAAAAATCCTCCTGACTTGGTAAAAAATTCGATAATTAATATAAAATTGCGTTTTTTCCTTGACAACGTGATAAAACTTCTCTATACTTGGCACTCAAACAAATTTATTCCCCTGCCGAATCTCTTTCAGGGCTTATCACGTATTTACGCTTCCACTTTCTATACATCCCAAGTTATTCGTCGGAATAATGCTATCTTGCAATCCGCGGAACTGGTCATATACATCGAAAATCAATCTCACAACATCCATAAGCTCTTCTTCATGTAAAGCGCAGGCGTTTTTGTTCTGTGCTTTCCTTGAGTAAACCCAAAAAGGAATCCTTGAAAATGGACATTGTCGAATTAAAAAAAATGACAATCTCCGCGCTTGCTGCTTATGCAAAGAGTCTCAACATCGAGAGCATCACCGGTCTGAAGAAAGCGGATATTATCTTCAAAATCATCGAAGCACAGACTCAACAGAATGGTCTCATTTTTGCCGATGGCGTCCTGGAAGTTCTCGATGACGGATACGGTTTTTTACGGTCGCCGTCTTATAACTACATGCCGGGACCTGACGATATCTATGTTTCCCATTCGCAGATCAAACGCTTCGATCTGAAAACCGGAGACACCGTTTCAGGGCAGATCCGCCCTCCGAAAGATACCGAGCGCTATTTTGCGCTTCTTAAAATAGAGGCCATCAATTACGGCTCCCCGGAACTGGCGAAAGATAGAATATTCTTCGATAATCTGACCCCTATTCATCCCGACCGCAAGTTTAATCTCGAAACAACCCCTACCGAGGTGAACATGCGGATCATGAACCTTCTCTGTCCGATTGGGTTCGGCCAGCGGGGACTGATCGTGGCGCCTCCGTTTACCGGAAAAACCATGCTCATCCAGAAGATCGCAAACGCCCTCACCACCAATCACCCCTCGATTAAACTTATTGTCCTTCTCATAGATGAGCGTCCCGAAGAAGTCACAGAAATGGAGCGGGCGGTTCGCGGAGAAGTTATCGCCTCCACCTTCGACGAGCCGCAGCAGCGTCATGTCCAGGTGGCGGACATGGTTATCGAGAAAGCAAAACGCCTGGTCGAGCACGGCAACGACGTGGTGATTCTCCTCGACTCCATCACACGGCTCGCACGCGCTCATAACAATGTCATTCCACATTCCGGCAAGATTCTTTCCGGCGGTATGGACTCCAATGCCCTGACCTGGCCGAAGAAGTTTTTCGGCGCCGCCCGTAACATCGAGTTCGGAGGCAGCCTGACCATCATCGCCACCACCCTGATCGAAACCGGTTCGCGGATGGACGAGGTTATTTACGAGGAATTCAAAGGCCGTGGGAACATGGAGATGGTGCTGGACCGCAAACTTTCCAACCGGCGCATTTTCCCCGCTATGGATATCAAGCGCTCCGGAACCCGTAAAGAGGAACTTCTTCTCACCGAGGGAGAACTCAACCGTATCTGGATTCTCCGCCGTGTCATGGATCCCATGGGTACGTCCGAATCAATCGAATGGCTTTTGGAGAGGATCAGGGAAACCAAGAACAACAAGGAATTGCTCGAAGGCATGAGCGGGATAGTGTAAACATCCATCTTACCGCAATAAAAAGGGAGCCATAATGGCTCCCTTTTCGCATCATGGAGAGACAGATAGACAGAGTTACAAAGTGACAAAGTTACAGATAGACAGAGTTGCAAAGTTAAAAGACAAAACTCACCAAGTTTGCGCACATGAGGTTAGGAGGTGAGTTCTCTTCGAAGGTGAAAGTGAGATTCTTAAAACCTCACAGAAACGCTTTTTGCTCCACGAGTATTTTTCGCAGTTCGGCTGCCGGCACTGCGGTAGGAAGGATTTTTTTCTTTACACACAAAGCTGCGGCGGTGCCTCCGGCCTGCCCGATTGCCCAGACGATGGGCATGACCCGCAGGGATGAATGCGCCTCATGGGTGGATGAGATACACCGTGCGGCCACAATGACGTTGTCGATACCTTCAGGCACAAGGCAGCGGTAAGGAATCTGGTAGTACGTCCCCTCTTTCAACCGCTGGATAACAGTCCCCGTCCCGGATGGATTGTGAATATCGATATCGTATGAGCCGCAGGCGATTCCGTCATCGAAATGGCGTGCGCCGAGCACATCCTTCGCAATAAGGACATATTTCCCCATGACCCTGCGCGATTCGCGGACTCCGATCTGTGTTCCGGTCTTCATGAGGTAGGAGTTCTCAAATCCCGGCACCCTTTTTTTCAGGAACCTTGACATTTCCTCAACCTGACGGCGGCCCTCGATTTCCGCTTCCGTCATGGACCAGCCATCGAGGGCTGTTTTTCCGATGACCCGGGTGGTGTTGAAGTGGATCACATCATGATGGACAGTTCGGAATTTGAGCACATTCTCCCGGGGGTTTTTCACCTCGCCCCGCTGTTTCGCTTCATCATAGAGACGGTTTATTTCCTGGCCGTCGGGCATCTTTTTCACATCCACTCCCGCCATACGGAATGAAGCGGTCATGGGCTGGCAGGCGCTGTCCCCCTCACGGCCGATCTCGATTTTTGCCCCGGCCCAGGCGGCAATATCCCCGTCGCCGGTGGAGTCCACAAAGATATCCGCGCTCAAATCCTCGACGCCCCCCTTATGGAAAACTCGCAGCGCCTTTACGGCATTTCCCTTTTTGAGAACGCCGATGGCCTGGGCATGGAGCAGAAGTTCTGCGCCGGAATCCAGGACGAACCGGTCGAGAACCCATTTCATGGCCTCATCGTCAAAATGAGCGCGGCTCTGCAGGTCGGTTGTGAAGGTGTTCAGGCGGATCTGGTCCTGCGCGGTCGCCTGCATTTCAAGGATGCCGCCGTTTTTCTGGAGAATGTCCAGGAATTCCTCGAACAGCCCGCGGATGATGATGGCGTCCCCTGCGGTGTATTTCATATAGGGCAAGACCAGCGCTGCTGTTGCCATCCCGCCGAGGAAACCGTATTTTTCCAAAAGAAGAACCCGCGCGCCGTTGCGGGCAGCCGCCACTGCCGCCGGTACGCCTCCGGGACCGCCGCCTGCCACTATTATATCCCAGTGCTTCACTTTAGCCTGTTTTGCGCTGCCCGTGCTCTGGGCGAAAGAAAACCCAGGCATACCCGAAAAAACCAGTCCGGCCAGCGACAATTTTTTAAAGAATATCCTGCGGTTTGAAAATTTCTCCATTATTAGCCCCCTCTGATCTTTTTTCCTTCAGTGGTACTATTGATTCTCTTTAAGGCAGCCCCCTAAATCTCAAAGAGGGGAACTTACCATCATTTAGATCCTGAAACGAGTTCAGGATGACGTCATGCCGAACTTGTTTCGGCATCTTTCTTTATTCATCCTTCATCCTTGCTTTTCAATCTCTCGCATCCACACCGCGGTATAGTATCTCCTATTCGTTTAAACCGATGGAAAATCGGACGATATTGTTTCCGGTCCCGTTACGGTCTTCATAGGTATAGCCGGCCTTGAGATACAACTGCCAGAGCAGCTCATAGGATACATCGATGCCTGTATCATTACGTTTCTCCAGGATGCCGTCGAGAAAGTGTGAAGTTTTCGAGTCGCCGTCCCGAAATCCCTGGTGCATGTCTCCGCCAATATTTTTCCCGGGAGGATTGGCGCCGTGACGGTACCGGTGGAAGCTGATCTCTGCAGCCAGTCTCCGCGAGAACCGCTTCCGGATTTCCAGCGACAGCTCGTCGGAATTAGGATCCATGTTGTATCCGAGGCCCGTGCCGTAATGGTCATAAACGTCTATCGGATACCGGTGGGTATAAACCCATGGTTCTATTCGGGTGTACTCAAGGCGGGCATCCACATCGGGGATATTGAACGGCTCCACAATGAAGGTGCCGAGATGCCCGGCGAGCTTGTTGCCGAACCAGCCGGTGCCGAGCTTCGTGGTCTTGAGATCGTCGATGAAAAGCTCGCCGTAGATGGACTGCGAACGATGCGGAAAGAAACGGAAATCTGCGCCCATCCCCACATTGTCATGGTCCCCGTAGGTGTGCTCGGCGCCCCGGAAGAACATGACCGGATTCAGATAGGCAAGCTCCCATCTTCCCCCGTAGACGATCGTTTCGTAAAATCCCATGTTCAGCCGGCTGGTGAAGTCTATCTCGACCCGGTGTGCGCTGAAAAGTTTTTTTATCGCCACCGAATCGGCGCCGGCTTTCGGAGGATTCTGGTAATAAAATTCGGCCATGGGGGGATATTGAATCAGTTCGGCCGCGATGAAAGAATACTTCAACCGCCAGAACTCTGTCTCAAACCGCACAAGGTTGTAGGGCGATGCATAATCGAAAAGCCCCAGAGTCCCCTCCTTCCCGCGGCCCCAGATGCTCTTGTCACGGCCGAATTGCACCCGGAAAGGACCTTCCGACAAGGTGAGCGAGGCGATGGTCTCATCGAATTCTGCATGGTTGCCTTTGAATGTCACAAATCCCCGGCCCGGCATGGTTGTGATTTTCTGTACCGGATAGGAGCGGCTTCCCCATTCCTGGGAATCACGGATATCGACATAAAATCCCAGGTGGTCGCCAACTGTGCCGCGGGTGACAATGCCATTGCCGGAAACATAAATGCGTTCATCCTTCGCCGGGGTTTTCAACGTGCTGATTATTGCCTGGCTGACTATGACGGGATCGAAAAAAAGGCTGTAATTATCGCCTGATGCGCTGTAGAAGTTTCTCCTGTTGCGGTATACGAAACTATTCAGGAAATCCGGCAGCTTCTCGATCGGTCCCCGGTCATCCCACACCAGCCCCTGCCGTGAAGGAATATCCGATCCGAACTCATCGAGAAGCGCGTCCAGCTCCTCACGGTCCACTTTTGACAGAAGTGTTTTGTGGTTAGCCGCCTTGACCAGGAGTTCGGCGGCCTGTGCGCGGGTGATCGGTTTTGTCCCAAGGCGGGCATCGGTAATGAAGAAGTGGAGTTCCATCCGCTCCAGGAAATCGTAGGCCCGGTGATTCAGGGGAAGATAGGTGGTGGCAGTACCCCAGGAACAGGGGGGAGAAGAGAGAACAGTCAGGCTTGCTGCCAGAAATACGACAGTGAAACAGGTTTTCTTCATCGTATATACTCTACTTCAAGGTTAAACCACCGGCCCGGAGCCGGAAGGCCGGGTATTACCTCGTAGTACTCGTTCGCAATATTATTTGCCGAGAATTTCATGTTCACTGAGCCGAATTTACGCGAGAGTCTGAGGCTGACAGGCGCCCGCGAACCTCCCTCAACCATGTTTTCATACCATGCGGCGAGAGCTCCGGTCACTCCTCCGGCAAGGGGACCGTAGAGGGTGACTGAAACCGCTGTCTCGGCGGGATTGAGAATATACTTCGACTCCTGACCCATTCTATTCTGCACCCACTGATGCAACAGGGTGAAGTTGCTCAGACATTTCCAGCCTCCGATGAGAGGAGCACGGAATTTCCCCTCGACCCCGGCGGTTAAAAGCCGGCCGTGATTGACCGCCAGCCACACCTTTTCACCCGGATTCCTGGCCCAGTCTATCACCTCGGTGGTCTGAACCGCGAAAAGAGAAACGCCTGTTTCATATATTCCTTTTTTCCGATCGATTCCGGTTTCCACCGAAACCGACTTTTCAGATTGGAGATCGGGGTTGCCACGGTTGGCAGGATCTGAATAGTAGAGTTCAGTGTAGGTAGGCGAGCGGAAGGAACGCTCCAGGCGAAATCGTCCCCGGAAACCATCCCCGAACGGGACTATCAGTCCCAGGCCGGGAGAGAGCACCTGCTCCCCGCGGTATCCGTGGTCATACCGGAGAGTGGCAGATGCGCTCATTCTCCCGAGTTTTTCCAAAAACTCGCCGTACAGAGCCTGGCTATAATTGGCATGGTTGCCCAGCTTCCCGCTCGTTATCCCGATAGCTTCAGTTTCCAGACCCATGAGCAGAGAGCGGTCATCCGGTAAGGTTTTTACATACTCTCCGCTCAGCGTATAACTACGGTTATAATGAGTATTCCGGTAATAAGCGGGATTATCCCGCTTGAGAATGAAATCATCGTCATGTCCCCGCCCGCCTATGCGGACACGGATCATTGTATGATCATCCAGAGCCCGCCGTGCATGCACTCCCGCCTGGAAAGTACTCACTTCTTCATATGAAGGATAGAGTCCGTAGAATCCCTGCGCTCCGAACTCCTTGTTCAGCGCTCCGCCGTTCCATCGAATATCCCATCCGCCTGCATTCAGAATACCCGACAAGGTGGCGCAAGCAGAGCGGAGATCTGTTCCTTCACGGTATCCGCTGGAGCGTTTCCAGCGAAAATCTGCGGCCATCCGCGCTTTTTCCGTCCCCGCCGAAAGTGAGCCGCCAGCGTTTATTGTGCCGAAAGAGCCGAGAGAACCCCCCCCGTTTTCTCCGGCGGCATCCGAAGTCACAATATTTATAACACCCCCGGAAGCAGAGGCGCCATAGAGAGTGGAGCCTCCGCCCGAGAGGACTTCCACTCTTTCGATCCGTGAAATATCGACCGGGATATCCAGGGTAAAGTGCCCTGTCTGGGGATCGCGAATCGGGATTCCGTTCATCAGGAAAAGCACCCCCTCCATGGAAGATCCCCTGATGGAAATATCCGCCTGGCTTCCGGTCGTCCCCCGCTCGGTGAGGTGTATTGCGGAGAGGGATTCGAGAATTTCCGGAAGGGAGCTGACCTGCATCTCTTTCAGGTCGTTCTTTGTGAACACGGTGGTCGAGGCGGCGGGTGAATCGAGAAAGCGGCCTGAACCCTGCGCGGTTACTACCACTTCCTCCAGCACAGGGAGTTCCTGTGCGTCTGCCAGCCTGTCTTGACCGGGTGTCAGGATAATGAGGAGTGATAAGATAGAAACGGCAAGGTGCAGAGGAAAGTTCGGAGCGGCGGGTTTCAAACCCACCCGGTTTTTATACATGAAGACTGATTTCATTGTGTACCTGTCTGTTGGAATTGATGCAAAACGGTTTTATCGTTCCCGCGAAGCGGCAACAAGTTCGGCATGATACGTGCACTTCGACAAGCTCAGTGCTCGGTCAGCGGACTCTGAGCCTGTCGAAGAGTCCGCTACATCCTGAACTCGTTTCAGGATCTGAACCCTATATGCCTCCTGGCATTCCCTCCGACGATGTTCACCATGTCATCACGGGAGATATCGGACAGGAAGACTCTGCCGATCTGGGGGCGCGGATCGATGAAAGGATTATCGGTGCCGAAGATGACTCGTTCGGAGCCGACCTCCTTTACAAAGAACTCGATCTGCCTTGCCGGACAGGAGGAAATGGTCAAATCAAGGAACACATTCGGCAGCGCCAGTGCGATGGACACAGCCCGATGACCGGCGAACGGTCCTCCCGAGTGTCCCATCAGCCACTTGATTTCAGGATACTCCCCGGCCGTCTTCTCGAAAAGGTCCAGACTGCCGTAGGGGTCGTTGTCAAGCCAGGTATGCACGATTATGAAAAGCCTGCGCTCGGAGGCAAACTCATAAATGCCTTTCATCCGGGGGTCGTTCATTTTACAGAGGCTGAGGAATGGATGCAGTTTAACCAGAACCACATCCCTGTCCGCAGCAAAACAGCGATTGAGCTCGTCCACAGAAAGATCGGGATAGTTGCCATTCACTGCGCAGGCGCCGTAAAGCCGCCCACGGTGCGGCTTGAGCGCTTCGAGCATAAGGTTGTTGCCGTAGACAAGGTCGGCGCAGACGGCTGAGGTGGTGGAGATGATTGTTTTGTTGATACCGCAGCGGTCCATGAGACGTACCATGCCATCCGAGTCGTTCACCGGAATATGCATATTGAAATAAGGGCCGAGGTGGGCATGAAAATCGATGATCTCCACATCCTCTATGGGCAGTCCCGCGTGCACACGGTCAAAGTATTCTTTCATGACCGGACCTCCTTCAGCAGGTTACGGAGATTTCCCCCGGCAATGGCTTCCTTGTCGGCCTGCGGGATGTCAGCATAGGTGAGCATGGATATTGCAGCCGTTCCGGTGAACCGCGGCATGTTGGTCCCGAAGAGGATCGGCCTGGAGCCGAACCGGCTCACCACATCCTCAAAAACACCGGCGCCGAAATATCGCGAGGTTTCCACATACAGATTAGGGAAACGGTCGAACAACGGGTAGGTGAAGCGGTTGTGACGGTAGCTCACATTAGTTGCGATTACGGGAAGGCGCGGATGGTTCTGCATAATTGTTACAATGGCCTCCCACCAGACAATCTCGATATCGAGCATGAGCGGCACACGGCTTTCTTCCAGTGCGCCGAGAAGTTCGCCGATGTTCCATTCCCCCAGGGAAAAGCTGTGGAAATCCTTGGTGGGGTACATCCGGACAGCCTTGACTCCATTTGCATCCATGTCTTTCAGGAGACGGGCGGGCGCCGGCATTTCACCGGTATGGTGAGGCAGCACCACCCATGCCGGATGGAGCCCATTTACTCCATGAAGGGCCTCATCGAGAAGGGAATTTCCGAGCGGCGGGTCGCAGTCACGGGCCGCTGAATGATAAACCAGCGCCTCCTCGATTCCTGCGGCGGCCATTTCGCCTTTCAGCCCCTCGACATCTGAAATATCATGAAGATGGGGATAGGGCACACGTCCGATCGAGCAGTTGCAGTCGAAATACGTGAGCTTCGCCATGCATTGTTCCTTTCCTACATATGTTATCAGGCAAGTATTTCTTGATAATATCATGCCGTGATTGCACAATTAGATCCTGAAACGAGTTCAGGATGACACGTGTCATGCCGAACTTGTTGCCGCTTCGCGGGAGCGATAAAACCGTTTCGGCATCTATGCACCGTGTCATGCC
>JAUYCD010000097.1 GCA_030692375.1 Candidatus Latescibacter sp.
GCGACCACATTCCGCTCCGCAGAGATGCAGGCCCTGATCCGGGCATGTTTCGCTCCGACATCATCTACAACCCGGAAAACAAGACCGCCGCGCAGGGATATGTGCATATCCCCCTCGTCCGAATCGATGACCTGGGGCAGACGGATAAATTCATTCTGAGCCTGATGGGACTCATCGCCGGAATCAACCGTCACACAAATATCACCGCTGTTCTTGATAACCCGCTGTCGCCAATCACGTTTCAAAAAAGCCAGCTCAATTTTCTCCGTACCCGGGACATAACGAACCTGCGGGGGATCAGCGTGGATTCCCTCTTTCTTTTCCGGCCCCCGCTCGTGTATATTCTTACCGACCGCGCATTCCGGTTCGACGAATCGGAGAGGGAAAGCTTTCTGAGATATCTTATGGGCGGAGGTATGCTTATCATGGAGAATGCGAAGCCTGGGGATGAGGCTCTCCGCAATAAACTCCGCGGACTCATGGTTTCCCTATTCGAAGATCCTATGCTCTTAGAGATTGGACTAAAACCCCTCACGAAAAAAGAGCAAGAAGAAAAAATAGTTCCCTCTCTTGAACCTATTCCCGGAAACCATCCCATCTATCATTGTTTTTATGATTTCGAAACCGGGTCTCCGGTGGGCGCCGGACAGGAACTCGGCGCGCTTCCCCATAAGATGCAGCCCTATCTCGAAGGCATGTTTTTCCGGGGAAAACTTATCGCGGTGTTCTCAGATCGCGGATACGGCCTCTGCTGGGGTGCGGCGGGTAGATACGAGGAACAGGTGAAAATGGGAGTTAATCTGGTAGTGTACGGTCTCATCCAGCGGTATGGACAAGCTGGTAATCCGGCAAATAGAGAGAGATAAGTCGATGGAGAGTACGAGGTTAGAAATGAGAATCCCTGCCATGAGTCAACGTGAAGACCGATCTTCTCAACTTTCAGTCGGGAAAGTGAATCGTTCCGGGCACTGCCTGATGCTTTTCCTGCTCGTCTCCCTTTTGTTTCTTTCGATCTCCTGCAAATCGGACAGCGGAAGCGCTGAAACCGATTCTTCCCGCGACGAATATACCCTCCTCAGGCAGCGGATGGTTGACCAGCAGATCGAAGCGAGAGGGGTTCGCGACCAGCGCGTTCTTGAGGTCATGCGCCGGGTTCCCCGCCATCTCTTCGTTCCGGCAGCCGACCGTGATCAGGCCTATGAGGACCATCCATTATCCATCGGGCTCGGGCAGACCATCTCGCAGCCCTACATCGTGGGTCTGATGTCGGAGCTCATGCAGCTCAAGGGCTCGGAGCGGGTGCTGGAGATCGGCGCCGGCTCCGGATACCAGGCGGCGGTTCTCTCCGGCCTGGCAGCCGAGGTATATACCATCGAGATCGTCCGTGAGTTGGCGGAGCGGGCAGAGCGTATTCTCACCGAGTTGGGGTGCAAGAATGCCAGGGTGCGCTGGGGCGACGGTTACGCCGGGTGGCCGGAAAAAGCGCCGTTCGCGGCCATCATGGTTACAGCGGCGGCTGATCATATCCCGCAGAAACTTATCGATCAGCTTGAAATAGGGGGAAGACTTATCATTCCGGTGGGAAATGTTTCACAGGACCTTCTTTTGTGTGTCAAAACTCCAAAAGGTCTCACCCAAAAGAGCATTGCCCCGGTACTGTTTGTACCCATGACCGGCAAAATCAGGGAGGAGAAATGATAAAAAAGTAAACTCCGAAAAAAAATTCTATACTCCCGAAACTTGTATCGCATAAGTTTTTTTAGAAATCCCTCATAGAATATCCGCCAGGGAAGCCATTCGGCCAGGATTTTGCGCTTAATCTCCTCAGGCGGTTTCATAGATTACCATTCCCTGTTTATCCGCCGGATACGCGATGCCGCCGACGACATCCTTGCTTTCCTGGAACCACTCAGTAGAAATGAAGATAATATCAAAGGGATATTCCATTCCCCTGAGCGCCCTGCGAAGGCGAACATATTCTTCTCGCCGGTCTCCGGGATCTTGCTCTACTACCAGCAGGTCGATGTCGCTGTCGGGAGTCATTGGACCTGTCACGGCCGAACCAAACAAGATAATCTTATCCGGACTGGCCACGTTGAGAATGCGCCGGACGATCTCATTAACCAGGGATTCATCGATGCCCATTGCAAACTCCATAATGATCATATATTGGTTAGAACGGCCACCAAATGTCACCAATTTGTTTAACCGTGTCTATTTCACCATAAACCTTAAATTAATAAAGGGGAAACAGTCGGTACTTCCCGTTTCCCCCTATCAATCATTAACCAACACCCTTTTGAGGATTCGTGGTTGATATTCTGGCTCCGGTGGTAGGACTCGAACCTACAACTTAGCGGTTAACAGCCGCTCACTCTGCCATTGAGTTACACCGGAACTCAGCAGTTTCTTGAGATAGGTAAAATATAAAATAGCCTTCCCCTTGTCAACACATTCCGGCAATTTTCATCAATTTGTTCTTAGTTATTCTTCAGCTTCTGGTAAAGGCTCTGGTAGCGGATGAGCTGCACCTTCAGGGCTTCCCGTTTTTTGGTATCCTTTTCACTTTCGAGCCGCCGCCGTAACTCTTCGATTTTCGAGCGGATTTCCGGCTCATCGTAGGGAGAGAGATGGTCAGCGATATATTTCTCCGCCGTTTCCCGATCCACCTTGATCATTGCCGCTGAGGCTATAAGCTGCTGGGCCTCGCGGTTTTCCACAACGTTCATGAGCGCGGAAGGCGAAACATCGAGTCCCTCCACCAGGCGATGAAAAATTATATCCGCCACCGCTTTCATGGCCGGATGGCCGAAGGGTTTGGATCCCAGCTCTTCCATGAGTCGGCGGCTCAGATCGGGATAGTGGATAACAGCGGCGAGCAGTTCCCGCTGCCGTACTGTTCCCATCAATTGAGATGATTGCTCCCCCTCCCCTGATTCCTTGCGGCCGGCTCTTTTTTTAATACGCCCATCCACCGCTTTCCGCATCGAATCACGGTCCACCCCGATTTTAAACGATAGATCGTTGATGTATATATCCCTCTTGAGTTCATCCGGAATAAGGGAAATGGAATCGGCAATCTCTCCCGCCAGTTTGATTTTATCCTTTACGTCCGCTGCGTCCCTTTTCAATGCCTGAAGCTTGAATTCCCATATATCGAGGGGATGTTCCAGATATTTTTGCAGCGCCTCGGCGCCATACTCCCGTACATAGGAATCGGGATCGTGCCCCTCGGGGAGTACAACCACCCCGATGCTGAGATCGGTGGCGAGCAGGTTGTCGACTCCGCGGACAGCGGCGGAAAGCCCGGCGCTGTCCCCATCGAAGAGCAGAAGAGCAGACCGCGCCAGACGGGCAATAATCCTCCCCTGCTCCGTGGTGAATGAAGTTCCGGAAGAGGCAATTGCATGGGTGATTCCGGCCTGGTGAAGGGAAATGACATCCATGTAACCTTCTACCACAACCGCCGTGCGCAGTTTTTTTATAGCAGCTTTCGCCTGGTAGAGGCCGAACAGGACCCGGCTCTTATGGTATACCGGAGATTCGGGCGAATTCACATATTTTGCACCCTCCCCCGCCAGGATTCTTCCTCCAAATCCTATGATGCGGGCCGCCTGATCGATGATCGGGAAGATGACCCTACCCCCGAAACGGTTGTAGGAGGGGCCGCCGTACTTGCTCGGAACAAGGAGACCGGCCGCTTCCAGCGCTTCGGGCTGTACGGTTTTTTTACGGGCAAAGGCGATAAGCCCTGCGGAATCCTCCGGAGCAAATCCCAGCCGAAATGATCGTATAGTTTCAGGAGTTAGGCCGCGACCGAGCAGGTAATCCATACCAGCCTTTCCCTCTTCGGAAGAAAGGGAGAGGTGAAAATATTCAGCGGCGGTGAGGTTGGCGGCGATGATCCGGTCGGTGTCTTCTTTGGCGCCGGGGCTGAACGATTCCTTACGGGGCATCTCGAGGCCGGCACGTTCGGTGAGCTGCTCTATCGCTTCGAGGAAGCTCATGCCGGTTATATCCATGAGGAAGCTGATGACATCGCCGCCTTTTCCGCACCCGAAGCAGTAGTAAAACTGCCCCGCACGGTTCACATTGAACGAAGGCGTCTTCTCGTTATGGAAGGGACACAGGCCGATGGTGGCAGAGCCGCGTTTTTTCAATTCTACATACTCGCCGATGACATCGGCGATATCTATCCGGCCCTTGACTTCCTCTTTAAACGTGGAAAAATCGTCGTACATCGAAACTCCAAAAGAAGAATACTGAATCCAGGAGTCAGAATCCAGAATTCAAGCTTATCCGCAAATAAGGCGAACAGGCAAAAAGTAATTTTTACATTATTTTCTGGTGTTTTTAAACCTCACCCCCTGTCCCCCTCTCCTAGTCAGGAGAGGGGGTAACTCATTGCTGGCTATGTTTTTACCCTCTCATGAATAGGAGAGGGTGGCCGAAGGCCGGGTGAGGTTTTCGTCAATTCGGAGAGTTTTTAAATACTTTTTACCGGATCATCTTACAAGATTTACAAGATTATAACGATGTGTGAATCCCGCAAGACATCTTATCTCTTTTCTATCTTCTGCCTTCTCTATTCTTTCTCTGCGAACTTTGCGAACTTTGCGAGAGGCTCTTTTTTATTCTGGATTCTGGATTCTGGCGCCTGAATTCTTTCTTTGCCTTTTTGTCTTTATTCCAGCGATTCACGGTCAATCCTGTACATAACCAGCCCGGAGAGCGTTTTGGGATAGAAGTAGGTGGATTTCTGCGGCATGCGGTTGCCATTGAGCACCCGCGGGAACATCTCTTCAGGCCGGATGGGGTTCAGGAAAAAGGCAATCTGGTCCTTGCGCCGATTGACATCATCGATCGCATGGTCGGGACTCTGGCTGAAATGCAGTCGCTTCCCGGCGGCGATATCCTCACGGGTGATGTTCAGGATTTTTTCAATGATCTTACCATGCAGGATTTCCACGTCCAATTCCTTGGGAACCGCCGGATGTTTCAGCCGCGCAATCCCGAATTCCCCTCCGGTATAGAAACCGATTACGCTGTCAGCCGTCGAATTCTTTTTCATGAGCTTGAGCATCTCCGGAATAGTTACTCTTGCCGGGAATTCCACCTCAAAGTCCGAGGATAGTTTCTCCAGAAAAATTTCGCGGCTGAATGACGGCATATCACCCGCCTTGCGGTGGGTGGGAAGAATGGTCATTCCGGGATCGTCGACGCTGGAAAAATACATGGATATATAGTCAAACGGATCATCCGCTTTCTCGCGCACAGGTGCCATAAATTCACGGTAGGCGAGGGCGGTTTCATACCGGTGATGGCCGTCGGCGATGATGATTGCCCGATCCCGCATCCTTTCCTGGATTCGATATATCGTTTCCGGTTCATGAAGTATCCACATCTTCCGGTGAATATCCTGTTCATCCCGAAAGGAGACTTCCGGAGCGCCGGAGGAGGCTTTCCGGAGAAGCTCCTGAACTTCCTGTTCCGGGTCGCGGTAAATACCGAAAACCTGGCTGAGATTGGTCCGGGTGGCCTTGACCAGGTTCAGCCGATCGATTTTAGGGCCGGACAGGGTACGTTCGTGGGGATAGATTCCCCGCCCGAATTCTTCCAGCCGTACCAATCCCACAAAACCATAGCGGGTTCGTGTTTCACCCTCAAGCTCGAATGTTTCTGAACGAATATAGAACGCCGGAGCGTCCTCACGCCGTAAAATTCCTTTTTCCATCCACGATGAAATGTACTCTGCGGCGCGCCGGTATTTGTCCGGCGCATCCCCTTCTTCCGGATCGTCTCTGGTTTTGATAAGACGGATGATATTGTATGGATTACGGGTATACAGCCTGTCGCGCCATTCATCATAAATGATGTCATATGGGGGCGCCACGAGATCTCGAATGTCGCCCGCCACCTTCGTGTCATACCGCAAAGCACGGAACGGACGTAGTATAGGCATTTTTTATACCTTTCAATCCAGTGAGAAGTTACCGGAGAACACCGACAACAGGCAGGAATTACGGCAAATATCTTGATTATGGTATGGCGTGAACTACAAAGAATATCGGAGCGCTCTTTTAAAAATAAATTTGGCTGGTAAATTACGAATTTTTTTACTCGAATTCAATAGAATTGTACCGTGGTCATTTTTCTTTGAGAGGTCCCGTGCCCTTCTGTAGTGCTTCCAGCGCTTCCAGTATCTCGCGACGGCTGCGTTCCAGTTGGTAGTGATCGTTCGTATTTCGTTTCAAGACAAAAAACAACACTCCCAGGAGAATAGAAAGCGCCCCGTATCCGGCAAGAAGATAGATAAAGAAAATGTCTTTTCCGGGAAGGCTTTCCCCTTCAGTTTCCCCTAGCCCCAGTTCTACCATGAGTCCCACACTGACCAGCAGTCCAAAGAGAACGAGGGCAGAGCTGAGATACCCCAGAAATCGTATGTCACGGGAAGCTTTTTCGAAGGTCAGACGATTATGGTGCTTATGCATGCCTAGAAAAAGAAGCGGGATAGTGAAGCTTGCGAGAAATATCCACGGCATAACGGTATCCATGAGCGGAGGCCGGTAATCGGGCGCCGGCATCGGCCCCCGTGGATGTCCATGCATGACCCACTCGCCGCGGTCATTTTTAATCCAGGTATCCTCGGGGCCGGAAAAAAGCCTCGCCATTACCAGTGTCGCCCCCAGGATGAGGAGCACTGCCAGCGGCATACGAATTTTCATCCAGAAATTACGCATCGGGATCTCCTTGTTTGGCAGGTGATTGCGGACGAATTTTCCTGGATTCCAACCAGTCATCCACATCTTTTTTATCGAATTTGATATTCTTTTTGTTGATGCGGATGTAAGGCGGACAATCACCGGACTGGATATACCGGTATATGGTCCTTTTAGTCTCGCCCAGATATTCCGCCAATTCTTCGATTGACATTAAGTACATTATGCCTCCTTTTCAAGCTATTTGAGTGACAATGGAACACTATTAATACAATATATGACATTTGGAGTAAAAAGCAAAATAATTTTACATACCTTTTCGACTTTCCTGGCCATCCCTAGATTTTTAAATCAATATTTCGTAATTCTTTATGATGCTTATCTTTCCACGAAAATATATTCTTGAAAATATTCTCTGGTTCAAGTCCTCGTGAAGGACTAATCCCCCCTGTCGGACATCCCCCCTTGATAAGACGAGGGCGACAAAAGTAAAAAACTTTTATTCAACTTGAATGCATCAAAAGGTCTGTTAAAGGCGAACACAGAGCAGGACGGTTAAAAAGATATGGAACCTGAAAACATACATCGAAAGCCAATTTGGGATCGGATTAGTGGAAAATACCCGTATTTCGGCGGCTATTTTCCTCCTCAAGGTATTTTTGCGGCCTGGAGAATATTCCACCCGGCAAGTTTGAGAAACAATGCCATGAATACCCTTTCCGGTAGTGGGGCATTTTGCAAAGCTTGGACAGGCTCTGCACAACGCACCGTCAAAGGTGGTGCGGGTCTTCCCCATGGACAGGTCATGAGTGGATTCCAGAGGCGCATGACCTGCCGGACAACGGCGAACGCATTCTGTGAAAGGGTCCGGGAAGGACGGCCTCACAATCTGGTTCGGCCGCCGTTTGCGGGATAACCGCTGTGATCAGCTGCACATCACCTTACAGGTCTCGGCGACCTGCACCTGGTATCCCGGCCCTTTCAGGCCGTCATAGGTGGCATCGGAGTCGGAAGGGTTCTGAAGCACTCGGCCCTCCCGCTTTCTCTTTGATTATCACCCGTTTCTCTTCTACCGTGCATTGTTCGTTGAACACCCGAACCAGTTGCTTAAACGTCGTCCGATCAGCGTGATCGGTATCCTCAAACCATTTAATCAACATCAGCATATCCTCAGCAACCTGTTGGCGAATCAGCTTCCGCGAAGAAAGACTTTGCCCGCCCGGCTCCAGATTGAGCGCATACTGGACGCCCAAATCATATATTCTTCCGCTGCCTGCTCGCCGGAATACTCCCTGCCAGCCGTTGACTATGCGGCGGTAAGCCAACTTCGAAAATACCCCTGTATAAGGGTCAATCAAACTCGTTTGTCGTGGATCTACAATATGTTGCATGGCGGCTTTATCTCCTTTCATAACAATACCTTAAATATAATAAATCTAAACCGCCATGTCAAGCTAAATATTCATTTA
>JAUYCD010000098.1 GCA_030692375.1 Candidatus Latescibacter sp.
AAAGAGTTTCTTTAATTTTCGGATTGTTTTTGAGCTTCTAACCTTTTTTATCCGGTATTGCCGATAACGTGACTATATTTTGCCGATAGATTGCCGTTAATTCGTAGGAACGTTTTCGCCGTGACGGATCGGCCACGACAAGCCAGCCGCGCCCTTGTGAATTGGTAAATTAAGGGCTGCCTTATTTCTCCGGCGGGAGCGACTTTCTATAATCGTCCAGCGCGAGGCCGATCTTTTCGAAGGGAATCGGCTGAAAACCGAGCTTCCAGGCCGGAGAATTCTTTTTCAGCCGGAAATCGCCGTTTTTGACATCCTCGAAGCCAGGATCGCCATTCATGAACCGGTTGCCCTTCATTTCGCTCATGATTTCCTTGTCGTCCGCTTTGTAGGTGACAGTGCCTTTTTCTTTCCGAACCCATTTACAGACTTCCGGATCGGCAATCAGGTTGTCTTTCACTGACACAATGCTGAAATCCATGCCGTCATACAAGTCCATCCACCTTCCGCCATACGAAACATTGCGGATTATTTTATTGTATTTGGGCACCGCAGGTTCGTCATTGTAAATCTTCAGGAGCTCCGGGTATTTCGTGCTGTAGGGAGGCTGTTTATAGTTCATGGCGTCCATGTGGTCGAACAGGGTGTTCACGTAGATGTCCAGGGACTTGTCGAAGTAGTATTTCGCCCAGCCCAGCCCGCGGGCATCCACATGGACGGAGGGGGCGCATTCCACAAAAATGTTGTTCTCAACCGTGTTGTCCCGTCCCCCGCCGATAAAAGCCGCCCGGCCCGCTTTGTAAAACACGTTTCCGAAAATAGTGGTTCCGCTCGACCAGTCATCGAGGTATACCGCCATTACTCCTTCCAGGCCCGGCCCGAGAAGGTCGTGGAAATAGTTGTAGCGGATGATATTACCCCGCTGGGTCCAGTCGCGGCCCATGTAAAATGCGCCCACATCGCCGGTCTGCCGGGCGAGGGTATGCAGTTCGTTGAATTGAATCAGGTGCTCGTTTCCGGAGAGCATGATCCCTGAATGGGGGGCGTCATGGATAAGATTGTGCTCGACACGGTTCGCCACACCGGATATGGAGATTGCCGACTGGTATGTCCGTATCCAGGCGCTGTAATCATGGATGTGGTTGTTGGCAGCGAAATTCTCTCCGGGAGCGAGCGTCTTACGGTCGCCGCCGCTGAGAACGATCCCTCCGGACGCGACATCGGACACATTGCATCCGGTGATTCCGTTCCGGGCACCGCCTTCGATGAGCGCAGCGGTGGCGCCGAGGTTACGGAGAGTGCAGCCGGCTACCAGGTTTCGAGACCCGCCTTTGACCGAGATGCCGCTTCCCCGTGAGAATTCCAGGTTGAGTCCCCGGATTGTTACATAAGAGGTGTTTTCCAGGACAATCAGCGGCGTCTCAAGGAGAGATACGAAAGCCCTGCCCTCGCTTCTAGGCGCCGGGGGCCAGAAGTAGAGTATACCCTTTTCGCGGTCGAGATACCATTCTCCGGGAGTGTCCAACTCTTCCAGGATGTTGAAAGCATAATAGCGCTGTCCCTTGCAGTAGCCGTAACCGGAATGCGGCTCGCGGATGAAAATCTCACGGGTTTTAGCGTTGATGGATTTGACCTTCAGAAACTCGTCGTACCAATCCCAGCACCAGTAGCCGTGAAGTATGATTTCATCTACATGGGTCCAGCGCGAGGGACGGTCGCCTTCATAGGTGAATCTGCCGTAATGACGGCCGGTCGGGATGCCGTTGCGCATGTGCGGGGACTGACCCGGGAATACCATCTCGCCGGTCTGGGGGACATCGATGATCCTTACCCATCCTTCGTTCGGCCACCGGGCCAGTGTCATCCGCCGGTCCCGGAAAAAGAGCTCCAGACCGGGCCCGCCGCGGTTGGTGATGGTCCCATAGTTCGTGATCCCCTGCGCCCGGAGATCGGCTTGTACAATATTTCCGCGAAACGCCGGATCGATGCGTTTCAACACTTCCGGATCGGTCACCGGCCCGAAACCTTCCACCTCCCCGCCGCCCACCAGTTGTACTTTTTCCGATGGATAGGTGCGCCAGACGATGGGCGATGTCCCGGTTCCGGAATCCTCGGAGGTCAGTCGAAATGTTTCACTGCGGGGAAAAACTCCTTCCCGGATATAGACGGTTATTCCGCCTTTGGGCGAACCGCCGTTTCTCTTGAGCGCTCGGATTGCCTCACGGGTTTTTTCCAGGCTGGCAAAGGGACCGTCGGTTTTGCCCCGGTTTGCCTCACGGAGTTTTCCCGACCAGGAGTCATTTCCGGCAAGCGAGACATAGAACGCGGTTTCCGCCCATGTTTCATGGGCGAATGCAGACATGAATGCAAAAAGAAGCAGAAAAAACAATCGGCGAATGTTTTTCATGGGAATCTCCGGCATGAAGTAGATATAGTTACCGTCGCGATAGAAAAACAGTTTGTAATCAAAAATACCGCACTGAGAATCTCTGTCAATAAAAAACATTTCTATTCCATCCAAAACGCAAAGAAGTCTGACAGTTTAGATATGCTGCCGTGGAGAAACAGATCAATTCGAAATGTCCATACAATGCAAAAAGGCTGCACAGTAATATAGTGCAGCCTTTAAAAAAATGTAATCATGTTCCTTCACGGTTGATCGCGGTCGGAGAGGAAAATCCCTGCCGCGAGCCCAACTACAAGTCCAGCCGTCGCTCCGATGGTAAGTCCCATGCCGAGGTTGTTCATGGTTGTACCTATTAACCATCCCCCCAGCACGCCGACGACGAGGCCGACGCCGATGCTGATGTAAAGCAGGGTATCTCCGGACCAGCGGTGTTCTACCATTGCTTTCATATGATCACCTTCCTTTCCCAAGAAGTGAAAGCAGGGATGCTTATGAAATCATACTATAAACCCTCTTAAGGGTACATGAAGGCATACACCAAGTTGCATTAAAAAGTATTTCTGAACCGGCCTTTTTATACTGTCTGTATGATGATCCGGCAAAAAGTAATTTTTACATTATTTTCTGGTGTTTTAAACCTCACCCCCTGTCCCCCCCTCCTAGTCAGGAGAGGGGGTAACTCGTTACGCGCCTTGTTCCTACCCTCTCCTATTTAGGAGAGGGGGGCCGAAGGCCGGGTGAGGTTTTCGTCAAATCAGAGAGCTTTTTAATTACTTTTTGCCGGATCATCGTATATATAATGTAAAATTTTAAAAAAGCAAGTTTAATTTTTTCCATAACTATATGTTTCTTTGTATGAACATTGCAGATTTATCAGGTTATCGTATTGTTTGTTTCGAGGAAAAAGTCCTGGATCGCGGGAATCTTTTGCGCGAGAGCATCTTTCAGGGCGCCGGTGTAGAGAACTTTGCCCTTTTCGATATAGGTTATGCGGTCGGCGATGCGCTTGACGCTCTCTATCTCGTGGGAAACCACCACGATGGTCATGTTCAGATTTTCTTTCAGGCTGATGAGCAGCTTATCCAGCTCACGGGTGGTAACCGGGTCCAGTCCCGCCGAAGGCTCATCGCAGAAGATGATTTTGGGGTCCATCACCATAGCACGCGCCACCGCAGCCCGCTTCCGCATCCCGCCCGAAAGCTCCCTCGGATACTTGTGGTACGTCCCGCCCAGCTCTACCTGGACAAGCTTGAGCTCGGCCACCTCCTTCCGGAGCCCGGGAGACATGTCGGTGTGCATTTCCAGGGGAAGAGCTATATTTTCGCCCACATTCATCGAATTGAGCAGAGCGCCGTTCTGGTACATGACCCCCACGTCATGCAGCACTGTCTCAAGGTCTTCCTCCTCGATCAGGGTCATTTCGTTTCCGAGAAGCCTGATGCTTCCGGAACGCGGCTTGTTGAGCCCGATGATATTCTTGAGAACGGTTGTTTTGCCGCTCCCGGAACCACCGATGATGACCATGATCTCCCCGGTGCGGACGTTGAAATTAACCCCGTCGAGGACATGCTGCTCGCCGTACCAGAAATCGAGGTCCTGTATTTCGAGGATGGTGTCGGTGTTCATGGGAATCGTTTTCTTAATGAAAAAAAATGATTCGGTAAAAAAGTAAGTTTCACATTTTTTTCTGGTGTTTCTTTACCTCACCCCCTGTCCCCCTCTCCTAGTCAGGAGAGGGGGTAACTCATT
>JAUYCD010000099.1 GCA_030692375.1 Candidatus Latescibacter sp.
GATCCGAAACGGCAGCAATTACAGGTTTAACACCAGGAAGTCTGAGAGCATAGAGATTCTGATTGCCGTACATATAAAAAATCTGATATTCCCAATTGAACGCTTGCGCCTGAGGCAGTCCTTTTAACAGGTCATGCTTTCCGGCAATGAAATTTCCCCCAAAAGCCGCTTCCTTTATTTCATACCTTCCGCGATAATCCAACGCCTCATCAAAGCCATCTTTAATGAGTTCTGCAAACTTGTCTGCCTGGTCTATAACCACCGCTGTTGCCCCGTTTGCCACACGATCCATAACATCGGAAGTCGAATAGGATCCACGGCCGATGACGATATACTTCAGGTCGGGGGATTTACTTGTGAAATCGGGAAGGGTAATTCCCCATATATTATTCACGATTTTTCTTATACTTCCAGTCGTATCGATCACCGCGCCTTTTGGTGAAATCTTTATATCGGAGAAGTCTCCTGCAAACACATGGTCATTTCCCGATGCGATGAGAGCTCCTTTCGGATCACGAAGCTCGGCCTTGACCGTGTAGTATCCCGGAGAACCATCGAGGTTGATGGTAACATTGTCAACAAGAAGCTGACCATATTCCTCACCGCCTTTAATGATGACTTTATATGCTTTTGAAAAGTCTTTCTTTCCGCCATTATGCTCAAGAGTTACCGTGAGTGTGTGCGCCCCTTTTATGTCAGCTTCGTTAATAATATAGAGGTCTGCAGCTACAGTATATCCTGCCGGTACAACTTTGTTCCTGAGCTTCACTGCAATATACAGCGGGCGGCAATAGTATGCGAACAAACCCGGAGCACCCACCGGATTGCGGTACAGATCCACCATCCCATTATGGTTATACAGTTGAGATGCTCCCCATCCGATAATCGTGTAAGTATCTGCAATATTTCCAATTCGAACATTTTCAAGAATTCTTCCATGGTGGTAGTACTTTACATTACCGAGACTAACGGTAAGTGAATCAACATTGGGGAAAAAGGCGCGGAAACCACTCGTATCGAGAAAGGTATCATAAGCGTGGAACCATTCGATATTGTGACGGCCCTGCCAGCCGTACGGTTCACCTTTCTTATCGTAATACTCTTTGATGCTTTGTAATCTGGGCGGCACACCGATATTCCCGTCTTCGCCCCAAAATACTATCTCACCGGCATTGTCACTGTGAAGGTAGTAGTCATGAGGATTTTTATAATAGGAATCCAGATAACCCTGCGATCCGATTGAAATGCATTCTTCAAAAAAACCGGTATGGTATTCGGTGAAGTCGTTGGGTTTCATGAAGAGTTTTCTGGGATCTGTTTTGGGTATGTTTCTCTGAATTCCCTGTCGGAATGTGATGATGCGGGCAGGATCCATTTCATGAGCTGTCTTCATGTCCTGAATGTTGTCATCTTCCGGTTTATCATAATAGTTCCAGCCCATATTATATATAATGAGCGAGGGATGAGAACGGTCACGTTTCACCATGCGAAGGAACTTTTCACTGCTTAGTTTACTCCTCAGAACTGTTTTCTCCTCGTTATTCCTTCGATAGTACCCTCCCGGTTCCTCATAGTAAAGGAGACCTGCTTCATCGGCGGCATCCATTGCGAGCGGGTAAGGGATTGCGGTATGTACGCTTATCGTATTATATCCAAGCTTTTTTGCTGCCGCTGTCTCTTTTTCAGCCATTTCTCTTGTCGGATAGGCCCCGTTCACCGGCCATAAACTCCAGGAATAAGCGTTAATCAGCACCATGCGTCTCCCGTTGAGATAAAACCGCTGATCCCCGTTCTTTTGTCCTATATCGAACCACCGAAAACCGAATCGGCGGGTCGAAGTATCATACATTTTTCCATCGTCGGATTTGAATGAAACCTCAGCGACATAAAGATTCGGATGGTCTATGTCCCAGATTTCGGCTTTATTGGCTTTTACCTCAAAGACTTGCTCGCTCTCAGATTCTATTTTTCGCTTGAAGCTCTTTTCCCAAATCACAGTTTCTTTATGGTTCCAGGGGTATACCCGGACGGTAAAAGTACCCAAACATGCAGGTCCAAGTAAATTCTTCACCTGAACGATGACATCGACATCCTTAATGGAAGGTTTATTTCTGACATATATATCTTCCATATAAACCCGGTCGACCGCTCTGAGAAATACTCTGCCGGGAATACCTCCGAATCCTCGATTTCTCGGTAAAATGTTCTTTCCCCACCGCATCCCCAACAAGTCATTATAGGTAAAATATCCATTCGGATCGGTGACACGAACGGCAATTTCATTCTTTTCGCCAGGCCGAATCACCCCGGTGATATCCACTTCGAACGGCGTGTGTCCGACAACATCATATCCGGCTAAAACACGATTTACAAACACTTCCGCCCTGAGATGAACCGATTCAAAATCGAGGAAAATCTCTTTCCCCCGGATTTCGGGACTTATATCGACCGTGGTTACCCACCATGAGACTCCCCGCCAATCTCCGGCTATACCTTCGTCGTTCGTGTTATCACCCCAGAAATACTCTTCTACCGTAGCGGGGAGGTGCACGATTTTTTCAAAATTATTTTTAAGATTATCCCAGCCGCAGGTCGGTGAATTTGCCGGGAGTTTTGCAATATCGACCGGCGGCGGATAGATGTCATCGTTCATCCATTCGGCGGTAAAATCTCTGTAGAGTCCCCAGTCACGTTCGGATAAATCGAGAACCAGACGGTCGGCATAGACAGAATGTGTAAAGGATGCAATCAAGAAAAGCAGTATCCAAAATCGACGAAAAATAAATGGAAATTTCATGATTATCTCCTCTTGATATCAAAAAAACCGGAGGTCTTTTTCAGTCTTCCCATAGATATTGACTCCCATACGGCCTCGTGGAATGGTACGATAGTCTTGTATCCGCTCAACACCCTTCCCGGTGATTTCATATATTTCGATGGTATCGATATTGTTGTTACCCAGACCTCGTTCGCTGGCATTTCTCAGATACGGCAGTTCACGGGGATCATGTCCCATAAGCCATGCTGTTACCGCATCACATTCCACCTTTGAACGTGAGACAGCGATGAAATTATTGAGGGTTGAAGACTGATGGTATTTTTTATCGACCATGTGTTTTTATTTCCGTGCCCACTGCCTGAATCCCAGGGATTACAGATATGCATATAGCCAACAGGGAGAATTCCCTGAAGATTCTTAATCGTCAGTGTCGTAAAGCCGATAACATTGTTGCGCGTTTTCGCCATGTCGATCAGTGTTGTATCCTTTTCTCTTACAAGCTTGAAGAATGGAATTTTTAGCATGACAACCCCTTGAGGATTCTCAATCCAGGCGATGTCTGTTTTTTATAATCTTTCCAGGAGTATACATAACGCCCGCCTTCAGTAAAACAAATTTGATGGTCATGCATCATTTGACAGATCCCTGACTGCACGAATTGTTCATGGGTTGCCGCACCATATGTGGTTCCGCCTTTCGATGTACCTTTTTGGAATATCTTCAGTGCAGTTTCATATCCGGCTGCCTGGAATTCTTCCTTTGCCGCAGGAAAAAAACCGTTTTGATCGCGCTGCAACTGCATATCTGTCCGTATCAGAAAGACTGAACGAGGATTATCTGAACCGGCAAGCACATGAAGTCCGGGGAAAAATGAGCAGCCATTAAAAAATTTCGACGATTTATCATATTAATCCTCACTGTATCCCAATACGGTTCATTTAAAAAATTTGGTTCTTCTCCAAAAGAGTTGGTAAATTTTGCAGTGCAAAATGAGATAACTCTTTGAGAGGCAGCCCCCTGAGGCACCCCGACTTTTGAAGAGCAAAAGCCGGGGACCCCGCTATCCCCCGAAGGGGGACTTTCATCGTTTGGGATAAAAAAAGTTTTGTTACGTAAATAATCTAAGCCTCAATCTGTCAAGCCTCAGCCGAAGGCTGACTTGCTTGGGCTTGACAGCAACTAACAACATATTTCAATTCAGGGTTGGATTGAGATCATTTCCTCAATGCAACCCTTGTAAGTAAATTTCTTAACCAACTCTTTTGGAGAAGAACCATAAAAAATGACAACCAAAAAAAGAATAGAAATAACTGATGAGGAGAAGAAGTTTTTTCTTGAGGATGAATTACAGGTTAAAATTAGACCATCTTCTATCGCCGATATCAACCATATAATGGAAATAGAAAAAGCATCATTCCAAGAAGACGCATATTCTGAGAAACAATTTGAAGAAATGTACAAAGAGAATCCGGATTGGTTTTTTGTAGCTGAGATATCGAGTCAAATCGTTGGATACGTTGCTGGTCTGAGTTCCAATGGTATTGGTGAGTTTGATTCTATAGCTGTAGAACCTAGCTATAGAAATTTAGGCATAGGAAGAAAACTATCAAAACATATGATCAAACAATTTTTTGAAAAAGGAATAAACGAGTATGCTTTAGAAGTTAGAAAATCCAATGTTAGCGCAATTTATTTATACCAAACCATAGGTTTCGAAATCGACAAAGAAATTAAGAATTATTACGACAAAGAGGATGCCTTTTTGATGAGGAAAAGGTAATAGCGGCGTCATGTTCAATGCCTTGAGTCAAAAAGAGGGATAGCGACCATTAAAAACTTTAAGATTGCCTAACTACTCGCTACACTGGTCCAACGTTAGGCCATTAGAAACCATATTGCTGACGATTTCATGCTCCATATTCCTCCTCAAAATAAGCACTCTCTCAATTCTTCTTTTCATCCTTCCCCCTTCATCCTTACAACCCTATGCTTTTCATCGCCCGGACTTGTAAGTTCCATTATTTCTCCTAATCCCTCTACCCCAAGTGTCGGATAAACAGCATCCAGGCCGAATCAGCGCTCATGGGGACCGCCTTCGAGTAAGAGAAAATACGCCGCCGAGTGCGACCGACGTTCAGCAAATTGTAAAAAATGGAACTAAAGTATGACTTTTCTTTTGTCATCCGCACGAAATCATAGTACATTTCACTAAAACCAAAATAATTCCTTTATCTTAAGGAGCAAGCGACATGGTCTCCAAGCCCACAAGATTTTACGGTTTTGTTTCGCTGTTCGCTGTACTCACATTCTTTTCAGTCTGTTCTGCATTCAGCCAGGCAAAACCCGGAGTGATCAAGGTCGGTCTCGGTGAAACTGTTATCACTCCGAAAGGAAATGTGCAGATGGCAGGTTTCGCCCGCAGCCAGGTTTCCACCGGAACCCATGATGATCTCCATGCCCGGTGCCTGGTTGTGGAGGGCGCCAACGGCGCAGCGGCGGTGCTTATCACGATCACTCTGGTCGGTCTGGGCGAGGATTACGGCAAACGTATCCGCACCGCCATCCGTGAAAAGACCGGAATACCCGAAAACAACATCGTGGTCTCCTGCACCCATACCCATGCCGGCCCCTCGGTCGGTGCTGCAGGAGCGGATTACCAGAAATTCCTGGTGGAACAGGTGGTAGCCTCAGCAGTGGACGCCTGGACGAAACGCGTTCCGGGAAGAATAGGCATCGCCTCGACCGAGGTATTCGAGCTGGGCAGAGAGCGCCGGCATCTCCTTTACGGCGGGATACATCCCGACCCGGAAGTATGCGTCATACGGGTTGAAGACGACAAGGGCAAGCTGATGGGAGTGGCGTTCAATTACGGATGCCATCCTTCCGGCCTGGACTGGAGCAACCGTCTCTATTCAGAGGACTGGCCATATTTTGCCATCCAGGGTATCAAGAAAAGCGTCGGCCGGGATGTATGGGTGGCCTACTTCCAGTCCGCGGAAGGGAACATCAACGTAGGATACCTAGCGGAGCTTTCCGCGGTCGGCGCGGAAATGCCGGTTCGCAGCTACTGGTACATCGAGAAGAAAGGCAACCAGATGACCGATGCTGTCCTTAAAGCCCTCCCCGGAATCAAAACGGTGAGCAGTCTTGAGGTAAAAACAGCACTGGATACCTTTGATTACCCGCTCCGCGAAAGCTACCCGATTACCCTTGAACAGGCGGAAAAAGATGCAAAAGCCGCAGGGGAAAAGTTGGCCGATCTGGAGAAAAAGCCCGAATATCAAGGCTCCCGTACTCTTGATGATGCCCGCGTGGAAGTCTTTTCCACCAGACAGCGTCTTGGCGCCGCCAAACGGTTTTACGGCAACCAGGACCGTCCCAAAACCCGCAAGCTGGAGCAGCAGGCGGTGAGAATCGGAGATGCAGTATTTGTAACCTTCCCGGGCGAGCTCTTTTCCGACATCGGCCTTAAAATAAAGAAACAGTCCCCCATCAAAAAGACTTTCGTCATCGGGTTGACCTGTGGGCCAGGAGGGTATCTGCCCTCGGCGAAAGAGTTCATCGACGGCGATTACGAAGTGGACGGCAGCGCTTACAGCCCGAAAACAGAGCAGGTGTGCATCGATTCATCGCTGAACCTGATCGGGAGAGTGGAGAAGTAAAGACAAGGATGAAGGATGATGATCCGGCAAAAAGTATCTTGTTATTGCCGGGTCATCAATTATAGAGGCTTTTGCAAAAGGCTCTAGAGCTTTTTTTTTCAATCAGTGTTGTTTCTCATCCACGGGAGAAGCAGGAATGCCGGAAACGAAAAAGGTAGCGGTAATCATGGCGGGGGGATCGGGGGAGAGATTCTGGCCGCTTTCACGGAAATCACGGCCAAAGCAGTTTCTCCGTCTTATTGGCGGTTCGCAGACACTCCTCGAACAGATGATAGAGTATATACTGCCGCTCATACCCCTTGAACGGATTTTTGTAGCAACCGGCGAAAACCAGGCGGAAGGGATACGAAAAGCTGCGCCGCATATCCCCCACCGTAATATATTGGTGGAGCCGTTCAAGAAGAACACCGCCGGATGTCTGGTATACACCGCAGCAAGTTTCCTCGCCCGTCGGAGGGATGACGAAACCGAGCTGGTCATGGCGATCCTGGCGGCTGACCATCTTATACTCCGTCCGGAACAGTTCCGCAGAGTAGTTGCCGCAGCGCTTGTCGCCGCTGAGAATACCGATGCGCTTGTCACTCTGGGTATCACACCCGACCGTCCCGAAACGGGATATGGTTATATAGAGATTGGGGAAAAGAGTGTGAATGTACCGGGTGCGCCCGATGATATTCAGATTTTCCCGGCGTCCCGGTTTTGCGAGAAGCCGGATTGCACAGCCGCTTCGAAATATATTTCTTCCGGCCGCTACCTCTGGAACAGCGGGATGTTTTTCTGGCGTCTCTCCACTTTCCTCAATGAACTGCGTCAAGCGGCGCCGGATCTCTTCCATGCAACATTGGAGATTTCACGGGCGCTGTCCATCGGAGATGAAGAAAGGTTTCACCGCATTTTCCGGGAGATTAGGGATATCTCTATTGATTATGCTCTCATGGAGAAAGCAAAGAATGTTTTGGTCATAAAAGCTGATTTCGGATGGGATGATATCGGATCCTGGGACATATTGGACCGTACCATGCCTGTCGATGAAAATGGGAATGTAGCGTTCGGCGGCCCGGTAATAATCGACAGCAAGAACAGCATCATATACAATGAACCGGGTCCGGACAAAAGGGCTGTGGCGGTGGCGGGAGTCGAGGGACTTGCGGTTATCGTTTCGGAGGATGCGGTGCTGGTTATCCCGAAAGACCGTGCCCAGGATGTCCGCAAAATTGTGGAAGAATTGAAAAAGCGAAACGCAAGGCAGATATGAATAAAATATTGAAAACAGGTGTTCTTGCCGTTGTCATTACGCTGGGTTTGACAGCGACTCATCCGGTGATTTCGGAAGATACGTCGAAGATAGATCTCAGCAAGAAGAAATATGCCTCTCTTGATTCCCTCGTTTTAAAACTTAAGGTGAAAGGGCATGACATAGAGAGTTTTCTTTCCAATCCCAAATTCGAAATTTACGAGAATATCGACAGCATTTTCATCAATTCAGCCGAAGCAATGGGGGCGGATGCCTACAAGGAAGCCCTGAAAAAAGGGGATATGGCGGAAGCTGAGAGAGTTTTCAACGAGGAATATGAAAAGTACAAGAAAAAGATCGGATTCGATGACAAAAAAGGATATATGACTCAGTTTATGAAACAATATCCGGCAGAGTTGCCGGCGGCCGAGAAACAGTATCTCATACCCGGGGAAATCATCGCATCGATTATCGGAATCGAATCCAACTTCGGAAGGTATACCGGCAAGCGCCAGGCTTTCAACGTCTTTATTTCCCTGTATGTAAAGAATTACCGAAGGGAGTTCGCCCTCCGTCAACTCGAAGAATTGCTGACTTTCAGGCGGAGAACCAACAAGGATATGTTTGATTTTAATTCCAGTTATGCCGGGGCCATCGGTTTCATGCAGTTTATCCCGTCCTCGCTGAATCAATGGTTTGTCGGGGAAGATGTCAAGGATATGAGCGATACCATCAATTCAGTGGCCAACTACCTTGCCTATTTCAAAGAAAGAGAAGGCAGTCTGGATAAGGCGGTTTATCGCTACAATCCCAGCAAGTTTTATGTAAAAGCTGTTTTAGAGCTGGCCGAATACGGGAAAGAAATGACCGGAACCGCAGAAGGTACTGAGAAGGAAAACAGGTAGAAGACAGCCCCCTTTCTGTCCTTCAGACATCCTTCCCCCGGAGGGGGCAGGAACAGAAAGTGGAGCAACGACTTCCCTTGCCCCCCATTTGGGGCTATGTGATGGAATGTTGCATTGTGTCAACAACCGAGCATAATCGTTTTTCAATTGTGGGGGTATGTCAAGCATCGGATGATATCCGGTTTCATTATATCGCCCTTATCAGGGGTATTATACAGAAAGCTTTTTAGAAAAAATAGTTAATTTATCCTTACGATTCAATAGAAGGAATTTTTATCATGGGTGTTATGAAGAACAACAGAATTACTTGTTAAGCAACAATTCAAGGAGAGAATATGAGGTGGGTACGTTAAGCATGGCTTGCATAGGTTTCGGTTTTTAATAATGACATTTTTAGAATGAACTTGTTTAGTTTAGTACAATTTGATAGTTTTCAGCGGCGCAGCTTATGCGCCAT
This sequence comes from Candidatus Latescibacter sp., assembly GCA_030692375.1. Classification (NCBI taxonomy): domain Bacteria; kingdom Pseudomonadati; phylum Candidatus Latescibacterota; class Candidatus Latescibacteria (ex Chuvochina et al. 2023); order Candidatus Latescibacterales; family Candidatus Latescibacteraceae; genus Candidatus Latescibacter; species Candidatus Latescibacter sp. Next base: position 9,038 of record JAUYCD010000099.1, read on the forward strand.
CGGTTGGGCTTTATGGATAAAATAGGAGGAACCGAGAGGAGGGAAAAGCTATGAGGATTATTGAAGCAAAGATTTTGGACCCAACGCATTTAGAATTGAAACAACCAATTTCTGCTCAAGGTGGAGGATATATTCAGGTGTCAATCCCAGATGACAGAGAAGAAGATCGCCTATGGAAGAAAGCGGCAAGAAAGCACTTCTTAGAAACCTACGATGAGCAGGATGCGATCTATGATGAACTATAAGTTTGGGGAAGTTGTATTGGTAGACTTTCCGGAGTCAGGTGCTACTCACAAGAAAAGACGTCCCGCTCTCGTAGTCCTAGATATAGGCGATGCAGATATCGTTCTGGCTCCCATAACCACAAAAGAACGAACTGGACGAGGTGACTACAAGCTGATAGATTGGTCAAGCAGTGGCTTATTGCGAGAGTCTTGGGTACGATTGGCAAAGATTTCCTGCTTGGATAAGAGCGATATTACACGCTGCCTAGGACGACTCACAGATCAAGATAAAGGCGTGCTGGTTACTATCTGGCAAACACTATATACATTTTAACTACCAAATCAATTAGCCTAACCAATCACTGCACCCGACCAAAAAGCTGGCGCCTTTTGGCGGGTGAGTTCTATCGTTGGCTGCGAAGAAGAGAGGATGCAAATGGCAAATTGCGAACAGAAGGGTTGTCTCGTTCAAACAGCCAAGAAACGGGGTCTTCCTTGAGCATTTGACTTCTGTCTTCTGTCTTCTTCTTTCCTCACTGTTTCCATTTTCCCCGGTCGTACTTGGCTGTTCCGGCAAGGGATGCCAGCGTACCGCGGCCGTACTCCCAGAGAGTTATCCAGCAAGCAGGGGATATTTCCTCACGGCGATTCGATAAGGGCATCCACATGGTATCCCGCCGATTCCGCCAGCGCACGGAGATTATATCCTCCCTCGAGTGTGGAGACCAGCTTCCCCTGGCAGTAGGTTTCAGCGAATTTCACCACCTCGCGGGTCAGGCGGTAATAGGAATCCGAGGCGAGCATCATATCGCCGAGGGGATCATCACGGTGGGAATCGAATCCCGCCGACATGAGCACGAAATCGGGCATGAACATGTTCACATAATCGGAAAGCTGGCCCTTGAACACTTTCATATATTCGCTCTCGTCCGATCCCGGTGGCAGGGGAGCGTTAAGTACTCCTCCGGAGTGGGCATAGAGTTTTGACCAGAGCCCGGTGCCGGGATAATGGGGATGCTGATGGATGCTGCACAGGAGTATGTCGGTGTCGCCGGAAAGCATCTCCTCCGTCCCGTTGCAATGGTGCACATCGAAATCCACGATAAGAATCTTCTGGATGTTGTGTTTCTTCTTGAGGTGCCTGGCCCCTATGGCGATGTTGTTGAACAGGCAAAACCCCATGGCGGTGGAATAATGGGCATGGTGACCGGGCGGCCTGACCGGGCAGAAAGCTCTCCGGTATTTCCCTGCGATGACCCCGTCAATGGCGGTCATGACCGCCCCGGCGGCCCTGAGCGCAGTCTGGAATGAGCCTTTCGACACCAGGGTGTCCGGTGAATCCAGATACTGCGGAGTGGATTTTGCAGTGGCCCTGACCCGCTCGATGTAAGACCGGCTGTGGACATACTCGATTTCTTCTTCCTCCGCCAGCCGCGGCGTGTCCCAGAACAGGCTGTTTTTGTACTTTTCTTTTTTCAGCTCGTTCACAATGGCAGTTACTCTCCCCGGACGCTCCGGGTGGTCTATCTGGGTTATATGGCTCAAGAAATCTTCGTGGTAAAGAATCCCGGTCATGATGCGTTCCTTTTCTGTTCGATGGATAAGCTCTCAATTCGGTGTAAGGGGATAAAGTAAAACCTTTAAGGGTTCCGTACAAGGGGAAAAGAAATGACTATGATGGTGTTTGTGGCAAATCTGGGATTTGTTTGATGGATTCATACCTTTAGTAAGTGTGTCATTTTTATCCATTCTTATAGTTTTTTTGATTTACACTGCCTTCACTTAGCGAACCTTGCGAGAGACAATCTTTTCATCCTTTATCTTTGTTTTTTATTCTGTCTTCTGACTTCTGTCTTCCTTCTTTAATCTCAGAATTCCTCGCAGCTTGTTGTGGGGTAGGATCCCCCCTGTCCTTTATAAAGGGGGGCAACCGATACCATCGGCGGTTGAATGGTTTTTCTCTTTTATCTCCCTTAGTAAGGGGGATGTCACCGAAGGTGACAGGGGGATCATCTTTTGATAACTCGCAGCTCGCTGCGGGGTAATTCATTTGTCTTTGCGAGAAACTACTTTCCGGCGCCGTAAATTTTTACCCCGATCCGTGCGGCGGTTTCCTCGATGAATTGTTTTGCCTGCGGGTATTGCCCTTCGGAAAGGAATTCGAGCATGAGCGTCCGCGGATTCTTCATGCGGCTGAGGTGCACCAGGTAGGTTTCATAGTCCATGGTCCCCGTGCCGGGAATCATCCATTTGAAAGACGGGAGCATCTCCGGCGTCCAGAGCACATCCTTGGCGTGGGCGTACAGGATGTCCTCTCCCAGAAGCGCAAAACACTCCTCGATCAATTCCGTAGTCCGATAGTATACCGCGGTGTTCAGCATATTGGTCGGATCGAGGGTGACTTTGACCCGTGGATCGCCCACATCCTCACGGAGCCGTACATGCGCCCGCGGGTTATTGATGTTGCAGGGATTCAGCGCTTCGATCCCCAGACTGACCCGGCTGCCTGAGGTATCCTTGAGAATCTGGCGGATGGCTTTCACCGAGGCATCCCAGGTTTCCTTCGTCCAGTTGTCACGGTGCGGCTTGGTGGGGCTTTCGGCGCAGCTACCGGTGTGCGATACCACAAATGACAGCCCGATACGATCGGCAGTTTCCACCATCCGGGCGACTCGTTTTTGGATCTTTCTGCGCTCGGAGAGGTCGGGATGGATGTTGTTCACACACAGGTGCAGGGTATAGAAAGAGACATCATGCTGTTTGAGCGCGGCATGGAGCTCCCGGATGTCTGAATCTGCGGCCTCGTTCCATTCGTCGGAGGCTTCGGCTGCGGTATAACCCATGTCCCGCACTTTCTTTACCATTTCGCCGATGCTTGCTCCTTTTGCATAGTGCAGGCCGTAGGCTACACAACTGAGACGTATGGGTGAGGGTCCCGGGGTCAGGTCGCGCCTGCGGTCAGCGGGCGGGCTCCAGGGAGTGAGGAAATCCTCCCCCCATGTTTTTCTCATTGTCCATGCGTCCGAAGGGGAGACGCCGGAACCGAGGAGCATCCCTGCTCCTGCGGCTGTGAAAGCGAGCATGTTACGTCTGGTCATGGGCGATTCTGGCATGGTTACGGCTCCTTTGTTTATGAGAGGAGGGTTTATTTTTCATGTTCAGGCGGATGTCCGTCATAAGATTTCTTTTCGGATGTGCAATATACGAGAATCGTCCAAGGGAGGGGACAGGTTTTATTTCCTGGACTGAGGAGAATGGGAGAAAATCATATTGACTTTTCTCATAGAGTAACATAAATAGATAGTCAACCTTAATTGAATTACCCCGCAGCAAGCTGTGAGGAATTCTGAGATTAATGTCAAAATAGACCCTGAAACAAGTTCAGGGTGACACGTGTCATGCCGAACTTGTTTCGGCATCTAAACAACAGACCCTGAAACAAGTTCAGGATAAAAAAACCCGCGTTGTGAAGAAATCAAGGGCAGCCCAGAGGAGCGCATGTCAAAAGAGCACATTCTGATAGTGGACGACGAAGAAGATATTCTCGAACTGATCGGCTATAATCTCACCAGAGACGGGTACAGGGTGAGCACGGCGATGACCGGAGAACAGGCATTGCACAGCGCCCGTCAGGGGAGGCCGGATCTCATACTTCTCGATCTCATGCTTCCGGGAATAGACGGCCTCGAGGTATGCCGTCGGTTGAAATCCGACTCGCTGACCAGGTCGATACCTATTATCATGGTTACTGCAAAGGGAGAGGACGCCGATATCGTAACCGGTCTGGAACTGGGCGCCGATGATTACATCATCAAACCGTTCAGTCCACGGGTTCTCCTGGCAAGAGTCCGGGCGGTTCTCAGGCGCAACAGGAAGGATTTAACTGAAGAACCTGTAGTGTTGCGCTCTGCCGATCTTGTTATCGACCTGTCGTCACGGGAAGTGCTGGTTCAGGAAAAGCCTGTTCAGCTTGCGGCGACCGAATTCAACATCCTTCATTTCCTTATGAAGAGACCGGGATGGGTATTTACCCGCAACCAGATTATCAACGCGATAAAAGGCGATGATTACCCGGTCACCGAGCGCTCGGTGGATGTCCAGATTGTCGGCCTCCGGAAAAAGCTCGGCCCCGCCGGGAAGTACATCCTTACCGTCCGCGGCATAGGATATCGATTCAAGGAATAGCCGATGCCGAAAAGTAAAAAGTTTGTCTGGCAGATATACTCCTATTACCTTCTCCTTCTTCTGGTTTCCTGTTTGACGGTAATCCTGTATACTGCACATTCCCTGCGGCAGTATACAACCGACTCCGCGCTGTCCCGTCTGACCTCCAGTGCGGTACTGTTCAGAAAAATAATTCTCCAGAAACCGCTGCCGTTCAATGAACATGAGATTAACGCCCTCTGCCGGGAGATGGTTCCTTTCACCTCTGCACGGTATACGGTAATCCTCCCCACAGGCAGGGTTATCGGAGATTCGGATTCCGATCCGGCGCGCATGGAAAACCACCTGGACCGTCCCGAGGTGTTGACGGCGCTTTCGGGAAAAATCGGCACTTCCATACGCTACAGTTCAGTGGAGCCATATCGGATGATGTATGTGGCTGTCCCGGTGGAATCGAATGGCAGCATGTACGGCGTGGTGCGGACATCACTGAAATTGGATGCGGTCAACCGTGAGTTGAACTCATTCTATGGCAAAGCGGTAATCGCCGCAATGTTACTTTCTCTCCTTGGACTTATTTTCAGCCTGATAATCTCACGGAAGCTGAACAAATCATTGGTGGAGGTAAAACAGGGAATATCACGGTTTTCCTCAGATGATCTGGCTGTCAGGCTCCATGTTCAGTCAGCGGCGGAAATCGAAGAACTTGCTGATACCCTGAACGTCATGGCGGACCACCTGGAAACACGGATCAATACAGTAACCCGCCAAAGAAACGAACTGGAAGCGGTGCTGTCCGGCATGGCGGAAGCGGTCATCGCGGTGGATATGAATGAACGGATAATCAATTCCAACCATGCAGCCGAATCCCTGTTCGGATTCACGTTCGATCAAGTCCGCGGCCGTACGGTCCAGGAGGTTATCCGTAACAGCCGCCTGCAGAATTTCATCAAGAGGGTTTTGTCGAGCGATGCCCCGGTGACCGATGAGATCATCGTGCAGTTCCGGACAGATCGTTTTCTTCAGGCGCACGGCAGCATCCTCTTGGATTCTTCGAACCGGAATATCGGAGCGCTCATAGTTCTCAACGATGTAACCAGGTTGAAACTCCTGGAAACCATCCGCCGAGAATTCGTGGCCAATGTATCCCATGAGCTGAAAACTCCCATAACCTCGATCAAGGGATTTGTCGAGACTCTGAAAGACGGCGCCATGCATGACCCTGTGAATGCTCAAAAATTCCTCGATATCATCCTGAAACACACCGACCGCCTGAATGCCATCATCGAGGACCTCCTGAGCCTGTCCCGGGTTGAACAGGAGGCGGAAAACGAGCAGATATACCTGGAACCGGTCAGGGTCGGCGAAATAGTGAAAAACGCCCTCCTGGTATGCGATTCGAAAGCCGGTGAAAAAGGAATACGCATCGAGTTCCGGGGAAATGAGGATATCGAGATCATGGCAAATCCGGACTTGCTCGAACAGGCGGTGGTCAACCTGCTCGATAACGCCATCAAGTACAGCGGTCGGCAAAGCCGGATTCTCGTGGAGGTTTCCCTTTCAGGCGCTGATACGGCAATAAAGGTTGAAGATCACGGCATCGGTATACCCGAAGAACATCTCCAGCGAATTTTCGAACGGTTCTACCGGGTAGACAAGGCTAGGAGCCGTGAGCTGGGCGGAACCGGTCTCGGTCTGGCCATTGTCAAACATATAGTCCAGGCTCATCACGGACGGGTGGATGTTACAAGCGCTCCCGGAAAGGGCAGCACATTTTTCATCTATATTCCGAAAAAGGTCTGAACCTTATACATGACAGATGCCGAAACGGTTTTATCGTTCCCGCGAAGAGGCAACAAGTTCGGCATGACTAGTGTCACCCTGAATATGTCTGAACCTTGATTCGCATGATTTAGCCCGAATTATGCATGAAAACAGTATTTTAGTCTCTGTGAGCGTAAAATACTGCCCCCTAAATCCCCCGAAGGGGGACTTAAAAGACTGCAAGATAAGGCATAATCGGTTATTTTTTAAAAGTTACGCTTACGCATTTTCATCTTTACCACGAAAAGTCCCCCTTCGGGGGATTAAGGGGGTTGCCTCCAAAATTAATAATAAGTATTTGTTTAAAAAAGAGTTAAGAAAATGTCATAGCAAGTTTGTGAATAATTCGGGTTAGCTCGGCTGATAATCTCGAAAAAGATTACGTTGCAAACCCAAAAAAGGACTCGGTATTTCTCCCGAGTCCTTTTTTATATATGGTAGCGGGGGGCGGATTCGAACCGCCGACCTTTGGGTTATGAGCCCAACGAGCTACCAGACTGCTCCACCCCGCGCCGATTTCTTCGTTATAGTGGATGCCAATATACCTTTTCGTTATCGGTTTGTCAAGTAAGGAAACAGCATTTTATTGTATATCTGCGTTATTCTGCATCTCATACTTTGGGCTTTCATTTTGCATCACTTTATATTATACTGCGCTATTATGGAATAGTAGGTATATTTCCCTGATGAATCCAAGGAAACTCATGCAATATCAAGATGATATAAAGAAGAAACTGGAACAGGTTCTCATACAGGTAGCGAAACCGGCGCGCTATGTCGACGGCGAACTCCACGCAGTGAAAAAAAGCCCGGAACAATCCTCAATCAAAATATGTCTCGCCTTCCCCGATATTTACGATATCGGGCAATCCTATCTTGGGTATCATATTCTTTACCATATTCTGAATAAACTTCCGGGAGTCTTGTGCGAACGGACGTTTGCGCCCTGGACGGATATGGAACAGGTCATGCGTGAGCAGGGCATTCCACTCTTCAGTCTTGAATCTTTCCTGCCGGTTTCATCTTTCGATGTGGTGGGTTTCACTTTTCAGTATGAACTTCATTATACCACCATTCTGAACATGCTGGATCTGGCGGGAATTCCGTTCAGCGCACAAGAGAGGGATGCGGGATGGCCGCTCATTCTCGGCGGCGGCCCCTGCTGCTCCAATCCGGAACCGATGGCGGAATTCTTTGATGCATTTCTTCTGGGCGACGGCGAGGAAGGCTTTCCAGAAATCCTGGCCGTTGTCGAGCGGTGCCGGCAGTCAGCCATGCCGAAACCGCATCTGCTGCATGAGCTTTCCAGGGTGGAGGGTGTGTATATTCCCTCGTTCTACCGGCCTATTCATGGCGCCGGTGGCGAGTTTCTCGGCATGGAAGCCCTCCACGGCGCTCCAACACCGGTATGGTCACGGACTGTGGAAGAACTGAAAGCGGAATACTATCCTGACCGTCCGCTGGTTCCCCTGACCGAGGTGGTGCATGACAGGCTGTCTGTAGAAATCATGCGCGGATGTTCGAGGGGATGCCGTTTCTGCGGCGCCGGCATGACCTACCGTCCCAAGCGGGTCCGCCCGGCAGCCGAAGTGGTAAACCAGGTTGTCGCCGGTATTCAATCAACCGGGTGGGAAGAGGTGAGCCTGGTAAGCTTGTCCAGTTCGGATTATCCCGGTCTCGATGAAGTGGTCAACCGCATTGGTTCACAGCTTTCCGGAAAGGCGGTTTCCATTTCTCTCTCCAGTCTCAGGGCGGATAATTTTTCGCTTTCCATAGCGAACAATGCCGCCGGAGGCAGGAAAACAGGGCTGACATTTGCTGTCGAGGCCGGGACCCAGCGCCTGCGGGATGTCATCAATAAAAACCTAACCGAGGAACAACTCACCGAAACAGTGAAAGCAGCCCTTGAAGGAGGATGGACCGGATTCAAGCTCTATTTTATGATCGGCCTGCCTACCGAGACAGATGAAGATGTCGCCGCCATCGCCGCTCTGCTCAACCGTCTCGATGTCCTGCTCAGGCAGTGTCGGGGCCGTCACATCAATGTCACCGTTTCCCCGTTTTCACCCAAGCCCATGACTCCTTTCCAATGGGAAAACCAAAATTCAACCGCAGAGCTTTCACGAAAAATTCGGCTGCTCAAATCCCATCTTGCTGCAAAATCGGTGGTTATAAAGGAGACTAATCCTGAGGTTTCCATGCTCGAGAACCGTCTGGGCCGCGGAACCCGGGAAACCGCCTCGGTAATTCTTAAGGCCTGGAAGATGGGAAGCAGGCTCGACGGCTGGTCGGAGCATTTCAACGGCGGCATTTGGCGTGAAGCTTTCTCCGGAGCGGGCATCGATCTGGGAGAAGGCGGAGGAGGATTCGCTCCGGGTTCGCCGCTCCCCTGGGGGCACCTGCATTTCGGTGTGGATGAAGCGTATCTCCTGAAACAGCGTGAAGAGGCTTATCGCGGGGAGACCACACCCGATTGCTCAATCTCCTGCCGGAACTGCGGTCCTTATGCATCGTTCTGTTCCTCGGTGAAAAAAAGAGCAAAAGATGTCTCTCCCACACCCGGTGTGGAAAGAAAAATGGCTGATATCAGGTTTGGGAGAAAGAAAAAAACCGTTGTCACTGCGAAGGTGGTTTCCCCGATTATTACCGGGACCCGTTTTCGCGTGAAGTATTCCAAAAATGGTCCTACTCGATTCATCGGTCATCTCGATCTGGTGAGAATTTTCGACCGAGTGATGAGGAGAGAGGGAATACCCGTGGCCTATTCGCAGGGTTTCCATCCCCACCCGAAGATCTCGTTCGGCCCTCCGCTCCCTCTCGGCATGAGCAGCTCAGCCGAATATGTGGACTTTTCGTTGAGCGCTCCCTTCCAGGATGTCGGCAAAACCCTTGCCAGAAGTCTGATGAACGGCATGGAAGTTATTTCGGTGAGACCCATTTCTGAAAAAGCCGAATCCCTGACCAAAATCATCACCCAGGCCGAGTACAGGGTTAGCTGTACTCTGAATGAGAAAGCAGCGGAAAATATCGGCCATCTTCTCGAATGCGATCATATCCTGATCAAGCGAGCGACCAAAAACGGTATCAAAGAGGTAGATGTCCGTCCCGGAATCATTGATATCGTAATCGCCGGGGACGGCGGCGGGTTTACCATGATTCTCAGCATGGAATCGGGAAAATCGGCGAAACCATCGGAAATTCTGGAACTTATTTTCTGCGGCGGACAACCTTTGATGGTGACGCGAACAGAGCAGTATGCCGAAGTACAGGGAAAGAGGGTAAGCCCTCTGGAAATTGTTCGGTAAGAAGGTCACAGGCATGAAAATATGGGTTTTCCAAAGATTTTCATTATCCGGGAAAACTGAGAAGATGAAGTCCTCTTCCATACGCCGTTGACCGCTGTGTCATTGACCCTTTCAGTTCGATAAGGAGAACATTTTGAAGAGTGAGATAATTATCAACGCGGCAATCCATGAAACAAGAATCGCCATACGTGAGGATTCAAAACTGGTGGAAATCTGGGTGGAGCGGCCGGATAACGAACGTATGGTGGGAGATATTTACAAGGGGACAGTAAAGGCAGTTATCCCCGGTATCCAGGCAGCATTTGTGGATATAGGAATGGAAAAAAGCGCCTTTCTTCATGCTTCAGATGTGAGCGGCGCCTCCATAGACTTCTCCGCCCAGTATGAAGTTGAAGAGGAAGAAGACGAGGAAGAGGAGGATGAAGAGGAAGAGCAAGCCGTCTCTGCCGCGGAGCAACGTCCGCCCCGGAAAGGGCGCAATAAGGGCGGAAGAGGCCGTGACCATAAATTCCCGCCTATCGAAAGCATCATCAAGAAAGACCAGGAGATCCTCGTCCAGATAACCAAAGAGCCGATTTCCACCAAAGGCGCCAGGGTTACTTCGGAAATTTCGCTGCCCGGCAGATTTCTGGTTCTGGTGCCCGGCGGCTCGAAAATCGGCGTCTCTCGGAAAATCGAATCCTGGGGCGAGCGAAAACGGTTGAAACTACTGGCCCAGAAATACCGTCAGAAAGGTTTCGGCCTCATCATCCGCACTGTAGCGGAAGGGAAGGGCGAGGAAGAGATAGCCAACGAAGTCCGCGAGCTTGTAAGCGCGTATGACGAGCTCAAGAAAAAGGCGGACAGTCTTCCTCCACCGGCAGTCATCCACAAGGAAATGGGAATGACCTCCGGTATAATACGGGACCTCCTGAGCGAGGATGTTGAGCGGGTGCTGGTGGATTCCAGGATCCATTATGAGGAAATACGGAAGTATCTGGCGGGTACTTCGCCAAGCCTGATGAACAAGGTGAGCCTGTATACCGGCAAGGAGCCGATATTCGATCATCATGAGATCGAGAAAGAAATCGAGTATATCTTCAACCGCAAAATCTGGCTTAAAAAAGGCGGGTTCCTGGTTTTCGATCATGCTGAAGCTCTGTCGGTCATCGATGTGAACAGCGGAAGGTATGTCGGGAAATCCAACCAGGACGAGACCATCATCAACACCAATACCGAGGCGGCTCTGGAAATAGCCCGTCAGCTCCGGCTGCGGGACATCGGCGGCATCATCGTGATCGATTTCATCGACATGCACAACCTCGACCATCGCCGGAGAGTGGAAGACGCCTTTGCCGATGCCCTTAAAAATGACCGCTCAAAGATTTCCATCTCCCAGATAAGTGAATTCGGCATCATGGAAATGACCCGTCAGCGGGTCAGGCCCAGTCTTATCCACACATTCGCCGAACCCTGTCCCACCTGCGGAGGGGTTGGGATGGTTCAGGGGCGTGATACCACGGTTACCAAGATCGAACGGTGGCTGAAACGGGCAGAAGCTTTCGGCAGGGAGAAGAGTTATACGGCATTCGTCCATCCGGCGGTGTTCGAATTCCTTATCGATAACAATGAAGAGCGGCTTATCATGCTTCGTTCCAGCACCAGCCTTGAAATCGACCTGGTGGTGGACGCCAAGATCGCCATCGAGGAATTCCACTGCTTCAGCACCACCCGCGCAGTGGATGTGACCGATGAGTTTCAGACACAAACCCGTCATGAAGAAGAAAAAAACAAGGCGGAAAAACCTTCCCCCCAGGCGCCGGAACCGCTGAAATCTTTCGCCCGCCCCGTCGAAGGGGACAAATTCGGCCGTAAACCGAAAGCCAGAAGAAAACGGTAACGCAAAGAAAGCAAAAAAATAAGAGAAGGGTCCGAGGCAGGGACCCTTTTTTTGTTTTGCGCCACCCTCTCTGCCTATATTAATGAGACAAAAACCTGTTCTGTAATTAGGGTCTGCTGAAAAAGTCTGAAAATATAATATAAAGACTTGACAATAAAGGAGATAAGTAGTATATTATGGCAGTGTTTTGGAGGTCGAAATGCACGCATTTCGAATCATACCCCTGATAAACCTTGCATTTTTTAGTAAAGGAAGAGGCAATGTATCGAGGGAAAGATCGACTGAC
>JAUYCD010000100.1 GCA_030692375.1 Candidatus Latescibacter sp.
AAAAAAGGTTTTTCTTTCTGTAAGCATCAAAACTACAGCCCCCTAAATCCCCCAAAGGGGGACTTAAAAGACTGCAATACAAAGCATAATCGATAAAAAAGTTACATTTTTTCGCATTTTCATCTTTACCACGAAAAGTCCCCCTTCGGGGGATTTAGGGGGCTGCCTTCCAAAATTATTAATAAGTATTTGTTTAAAAAAGAGTTAAGAAAATGTCATAGCAACTTTATGAATAATTATGTTTGCTAGATGCCTGGCTGGAAGATACAGTTCTCCAATCCGTATTCATGGAGGGTGTCATCAATATATAGCTGCTCGGATTATTTTATTCCCTTTATTTGGAAAATATGGTATTATTCTCTGATAGTATTCACCGGAAAAGACATTTTTGAATTCACTTCTGAACATATCATAGATGGAGGTATTTCCGTATCATGCGAAGCAACCCGGCTTTTACCGTCATTCCCATTCTTTTGAGTCTTCTGGTCCTCGCCTGTTCGAGTCAGAAATCCCCGGTCAAAATCATGCAGTTGACCGACCCCACGCAGGTCACCGGAATTGCCGTTGACGGCAACACCGTGTACTGTTCGACAAGGGGCGGATTGGTCACCTGGGACATCGTCTCAAAAAAATATACCGTGGCCACCACGAAAGACGGATTACCCACCAATAACCTTAATACCGTGATTATTGACGGCAAAGGGACTCTATGGATTGCTACCGATCTCGGTCTTATTGCCAGGGACGGTTCCTCGTGGAAGCTGTTCGGTACTTCTCAGGGACTGCCGTCTCAGGTGATCAATAATCTGAATCTTGACAACAAGAAAAATCTGTGGGTGAGCACCGCGAAGGGCGCTGCTTTCTTTAAAAACGGGAGTTTTTCATTCCTCTCCGATAAGGAAGGACCCGGCAGTCAGGATGTTCTCTGCATTCTGATAGATTCAGGGAACAATATGTGGATAGGTACCAGAGAGAACGGGGTGTACATGAATATCCAGGGCGCCTGGCGGAATACAAACACCCGGCATGGGCTCCTTACCAACGCTATCCAGGACATTACCAAAAATTGGGATAACAGTATGTGGGTGACTTCGGTCGGGGTCGGCGTCACTCGGTGGGATGGATACGGCTGGCAGGGTTTTTCGTCAAAAAGATACATTGGCACGTTTGATATTCGACAGATGCAGGGCAGCCGGGAACAGCTCTGGTTTTTCACCAGCAATGGGGTACATGCCATGAAGGGTGCGGAATTTACCAATTACATTGAGAGTGAGGGACTCATTTCGAACGATGTTACCTGCGGAGTGGTCGAATCGGACGATCGTGTTTATGTCGGAACCAACCGTGGTATGAGCATCATCGACAAAGGACACATCATTAATTACTCTATTCCCAATATCCCGTTCGGAAACGACTTCACAGCGCTGGGAGTGGACAATCACAACCGGCTTCTCGCGGGATCAAAAAAAATCGGCTTAAATGTTCTGGACTCAGGTTCCTGGGCACTTATCCAGACCCAAGAACCCTCTCTGCTCAAGAATATACGGAGCATCATATATGGTCCGGACAGCACTCTCATCTGCAACACGGAGACAGGCATTGTATTTAACCAGGGTTTGAAGTGGGATCTGAAAACTCGTGACGACGGCATTGCGGGAAACGATATCCGGTGCAGCGTCTTCGACCGTAAAGGCTGTCTCTGGGTAGGCACTCCTTCCGGTATCAGCTCGCTCGCCGGCGGCCGCTGGACCCGCATACGCGCTGACGACGGTATTCCCTCCGAGGATGTCTGGGCATGCGCCCTGGATTCCACCGGCACGGTCTGGTTCGGTACTGCGGGAGGAATCGTATCTATCAGCGATTCACTGGTAAACTGGTCAACGCTTCCCGCTCTCAAAGGTCTGGATGTGCGGTCCGCCGCCGCTGTTGGAAACAAGGTCTATTTCGGCGCCGCCTCCGGCAAGCTTGTGGTGTATGATGGGAAATCCTGGGATACTTTCGGAAAGGGTACTCTTCGGATTACAACGCCCATAACGGCGATTACGGCTGATCCTTCCGGAGTCATCTGGCTCGGCACCGCGGGGGATGGCATCGTGCGCCTCGAAGGAAAAAAAGCGGAGGTCTACACCATAAGAGACGGCCTTCCCTCGAACGAAGTCCGGGCGCTCCTGTTTTATAACGGCAAACTCTGGGCAGCGTGCTACGGTGGGCTGGGGGTTGTGGATATGGGGAAATAAAAAGCGGGGAAATAATAACAGTTCAACGATCATAGCGAGCAAAGGGGGCGGGTTTTTACCTGCCCCTTTTTTATAATAGATGCCGAAACAGGTTCGGCGTGACCTGTGTCCGGATTTCACCGCTCAGATTTCAGATAATATTCATAAAAACCCCCTTGACAAACCCATTAATTATGCTATATCTTGTATACGGTCACCCCAAGTCATACAACATATTGATGTTATACCTGAATATTCAAGTAATCTGCAACATTATCTGAGACAAAGAAATTAATCGTCTATAATTCCGTTAACGCGGGGTAGGAATGAATATAGAATTTACTGTGCCGTTCACGGAGGTCCGTAAACGCGATGGTCGGCGTGTTCCCTTCGACGCCGCCAAAATAAGAAATGCCATCGCGAAAGCCGGAAAAGCGACCGGCGAATTCGATCAGTTTGAAGCGGAACTCCTCACCGTACAGGTCATCAAGGTTCTCTGTCACAGCCACCGCGCAGGCATCCCCGGTATCGAGCAGATTCAGGATATTGTGGAGCATGTGCTCATCACCTCCAACCACCTCAAGACCGCCCGCGCCTACATTGTTTACCGCGAACAGCATTCCAAGCTCCGTGAAGACCGCCGTACGGTCATCGATGTATTCTCCTCGGTCAACGAATATCTGGACCGTCTCGACTGGCGAATCAACGCCAACGCCAACCAGGGGTATTCTCTCGGCGGGCTGATTCTGAATGTGTCGGGAAAGGTGATCGCCAATTACTGGCTGAACCACGTCTACAGCACAGAGATCGGAAACGCGCACCGTAACGCCGATATCCACATCCACGACCTGGATATGCTCTCCGGCTACTGCGCGGGATGGTCGCTCCGGAGCCTGCTCACCGAGGGGTTCAACGGCGTTCCCGGCAAGGTGGAGGCCTCGCCCCCGAAACACCTTTCCAGCGCGGTGGGCCAGATGGTGAATTTCCTCGGCACCCTCCAGAACGAATGGGCGGGCGCCCAGGCGTTCAGCTCGTTCGACACCTATCTCGCCCCGTTCGTGCGGATAGACAAACTCCGCTATGAAGATGTACTCCAGCATGTCCAGGAGTTCGTATACAACCTCAATGTCCCCTCACGGTGGGGGACACAGACGCCGTTCACCAATGTGACCCTGGACTGGGTCTGTCCGGAAGACCTCCGCTCTCAGAAGCCGGTGATCGGCGGCGACGAGATGGATTTCACCTACGGCGACCTGCAGGCGGAGATGGACATGATCAACCGTGCGTTTATCGCGGTCATGAGCCGCGGCGACGCAAAGGGGCGGGTGTTTACGTTCCCCATTCCGACCTACAACATCACAAAGGATTTCCCCTGGGAGCATCCGAACACCGAGCCACTTTTCGCGATGACCGCCCAATACGGCATCCCGTACTTCCAGAATTTCATGAACTCGGACCTCACCCCAAATATGGTGCGGTCGATGTGCTGCCGCCTGCAGCTTGATCTCCGTGAGCTCCTGAAAAGGGGCAACGGCCTGTTCGGGTCCGCCGAGATGACCGGCTCGATCGGGGTCGTGACCCTCAACTGCGCCCGTACAGGCTACCTCGCCCGCGGGGACAAAGCGGCGCTCTTTTCCCGTCTGGACATGCTCCTCTCACTGGCGAAAGAGTCTCTCACTGTGAAGCGCAAGGTTATCCAGCGTCTCATCGACAACGGGCTCTTCCCTTATACGAAACGCTACCTCATCAATCTCCGTAACCACTTCTCCACCATCGGGGTGAACGGCA
Source organism: Candidatus Latescibacter sp. (assembly GCA_030692375.1). NCBI lineage: Bacteria > Pseudomonadati > Candidatus Latescibacterota > Candidatus Latescibacteria (ex Chuvochina et al. 2023) > Candidatus Latescibacterales > Candidatus Latescibacteraceae > Candidatus Latescibacter > Candidatus Latescibacter sp. The sequence continues at coordinate 4,005 of JAUYCD010000100.1, forward strand.
TCCACGAGTGCATCCGCAACTTTACCGGGGATGCTTACGGTATCGCCGATGAGCGGGGACATGCATTTGCATGCGATATTCTGGATTTCATCCGCGGCAGGATCATAGAATTCCAGGAGGAGACCGGGAACCTGTTCAACCTGGAAGCCACACCGGCGGAAGGGACGACCTATCGGTTCGCCAAGGAGGACCGTAAACGTTTTCCCGATATCCTGCAGGCCGGAACTCCGGAAGCGCCCTATTATACCAATTCGAGCCAGCTCCCCGTGGGTTTCACCGACGATCCCTTCGAGGGGCTTTCTCACCAGGAAATCCTTCAGTGCAAGTACACCGGGGGAACAGTCTTCCATCTCTATATGAGTGAGCGTATATCCAGCGCCGAGATGTGCAAGAAGCTGGTGCGCCGATCCCTCGAGCGGTTCCGCGTCCCCTATATAACCATCACACCGGTATTTTCCATCTGTCCGCAGCACGGATACCTTCAGGGGCAGATCAAGTACTGTCCGAAGTGCGATGAGGTGCTGATAGAAAAGAAAAGCCGCGATATGGCATTGGATGATATACTGTGAAGAATACCTCACCCCTGTCCCCTCTCCTAGTCAGGAGAGGGGTAACTCATTGCTGGCTATGCTATTACCCTCTCCTGTATAGGAGAGGGTGGCCGAAGGCCGGGTGAGGTTTTGCCGAACTTGTTGCCGCTTCTCGGGAACGATGAAACCGTTTCGGCATCTATCTGTATAATAAACAACCGGTTTCTTAATAATATCACCATCATAAATTTACACAAACGAAGTACGATGGATTTGAAAAGGAGGTTTCATCATGGTACAGGCCTTTGTAGGAAATCATGCGATCACCGTTATCGATGAAGAGCGCCAGGTATGCGAAGTCTGGACACGGGTCATGGGATACTATCGCCCGGTCAGTGAATTCAATATCGGCAAGAAGAGCGAACATGCCGAACGTGCTCATTTCCAGGAGAAAAAAGCGGCTGTGTAGCTATAGGCCAAAAAAATATGGAACAGAAAAGCTTTTGGGATATTCCGGTGGCCGGGATTCAGGCCATGACTGCGATTGATTTTCCCGGCAGGCTGGCTTGCGTGCTCTTCACCCGTGGCTGCCCCTGGAAATGCAGGTACTGCCATAATGACAGCCTGCGGTTCCAGGGCGAGTGCATGCCCTGGGAGGAGATCGAGACATTTCTCCGGGAACGGGTTGGTTTCCTCGATGGAGTGGTCATTTCGGGAGGAGAGCCGACACTCCATCCTGAACTGCGCAGTCTCCTGGCCTGGATACGGGAACTGGGGTATGCCGTGGCCATCCATACCAACGGTTTCTATCCTGATATGCTCCGCCGCATTCTGAAAAAAAATCTGGTCGATTATGTGGCTATGGATATCAAAGCCCCGCCTGCCGCATATCAGCGTATCACCCAGACCGAGAACGCCTGTTTCGAAGTTTCGAGGAGCATAAGCGTCATTCTCGAATCCGGTGTGGATTACGAGTTCAGAACTACCTGGCACCCGTCGGTTTTATCGGAAAACGAGCTGATGGAAACCATGCGCACAGCGGCCAAAATCGGTATAAAAAAATATTACCTGCAGCAGTTCAACGGTCAGGGAGTATCGGACAGGGAACTTGTCGATGCGCCTTTCCGCTCATTTCCCCCGGCAATCCTCAGTGAAGCCCGCACGCTTTTCCCCGTTTTCGATGTACGGTAAATTACGTGAGCCTTTTGCAAAAGTCGTTTTTGAATGAAAAAATGATAAGTTTTTTTACTACAGCCCCCTATCCCTCTATCCCTTTCCCCCGGAGGGGGCAAGGGAAGTCATTGCTCCACAGTAGTTCCTGCCCCCTCCGGGGGAAGGATGTCCGAAGGACAGAAAGGGGGCTGCTTCAAATATCGACTTTTGCAAAAGGCTCAATTATTTTACGACATATATTATTCGCAAGTTTTCAAGGAAATTCCACTCATGCTCTCTCTCTTCAATATTGCTTTCCAAAACCGCTTCCTCTACACCTTTCATGGAAATCCCCTCTTTACAATCTCCATAGATGGTTATACATTACCTGTCACACGGTTCAGTTCAACATGTTTTATCCGAAATGTCTTCAACACTACGGATAAAACTCCATACGTTGTATATGGAGAAATTCCATTTCACGCTGAACCGATATAGCATAACAGGTTTGGAGAAATAGTAGATGTTAAAAACAGTTGATAAGTATTTAAACAATTCACCCAAATGGGCAATATTATTGGGTGCCGTTGTCTTTATTATTGCCTTGACAATTTCAAACTATTACACTAGTTCTGAAGTGGCACTTTCAATTTTATTTATTGTTCCAATATTCTTAGTGGCTTGGTATGTTGGGCCTTTTTCCGCTGTAATAATATCTTTAGCTTCAGCATTATCGTGGGATTTAAATGATATCTACTCCGGAAAAGTATTTTCTCATTATGTAATACCTTATTTCAATACTCTTATCAGATTTAACATTTTTACTATTATAAGTCTTTTTCTCTTAGAAATCAGAAGGCAATTGAATCAAATTGTATATTTAGCTGACACAGATGGTTTAACAGGTTTAGCAAACAATCGATGTTTTCATGAGAATATTAAAATTGAATCAATACGGAATAAACGGTATAAGCGCCCTTTCACAATTGTTTTTATGGATCTTGATAATTTTAAACAGGTAAATGACACACATGGGCATGATACTGGTGATCGATTGCTTCGGGATGTAGCCAATACTCTTAAAGCTAATCTGAGAAATTCAGATATTATTGCGAGAATAGGTGGAGATGAGTTTGCCATTCTTTTACCTGAAACAGACTATAACGGTGCAGAAGCAGTCTTAAATAAATTTCACACCAACCTTCTTCTAACTATGAAACTTAATCGATGGCCTGTGACATTTAGCATTGGTGCGATTACCTTTAAAGATGCGTTGAATGATAGTAAAGATATGGTTAAAGCTGCTGATAACGTAATGTATAATGTAAAAATACGCGGCAAAAACAATATTATTCATGAACAATGGTAAAAAAGATGGCAATATTATTTTGATATATCTACAAAAATAGTGTTTAAATCAAGAAAAGAATTCCATTTTTTGATAAAATATGCAATCGAAAGTAAGGAAATATTTTATATGACCTAAATTGAGCTATTTCAATTAGAAGATCAATTTTCAGGCTTTAATTTAACCTTATAATTGAAATAAATCGTTTAATTATGGGTTAGCGAATACTGTCATGCGTTTTTTGTGTATGTACAATCGTGATACAGACTTTCAGAGCGATTGTGGGCATAATCACCCATGTTTGAAGAGTCGTGTTGTTGTGATCACAGAGGTATGGACATCTTCTTTAAACGTTTCAAAAAGAAAGAAGGCCAGCGTCATGGTATAATAATATGCAGCTTCGAAACTTTTTAAAAAAATACCTTGCTTGAAGTATTTGAATACAACATTAATAAACTTGACAGCGAAAATACTGAGAGTTGTTAGCCCACATGATTTTGATAAGGGGGAATGTCGGTATGGATAAAATGAATGGTGAATCCAACAATAGAGAATTCGATCGTTTTTCTGTTGAATTTGAGATGGAAGTGATTGGCGAAAACATCGTAGGAAAAAAGTTCAGAGAAAAAACCGTGCTGAAGGATGTCTCCGGCGGAGGAGCTTTATTTGTGTCTAAATTGGTTGAAAACTATTTTCTGGGCCAGCCATTGGAATTGACCATTAATTTACCCGGGACTGGGAATGCGACTGCTTTTATGGAAGGAAATGCAAAAGTTGTGCGAATAATTCAACAGAGTGATTTAGATATGAAACAGAAAAATCAGGAAATAAGTGTGGCCGTTACGTTAGACAAATCATTACAATTAGGTACTTCTTTTGTGAATTCGTAAGAAATTACGAAGAGACGAACACCATTTAATAGGGTACGTACATTGCAAACAAAATACCGAGATTACAATTGTTTCTACGGGAAAATATGGGTTATTTTAACTCTTCTAGTGGTTATTCCTGTTCTGCTGGTCTTCTATTTATTTTTCGATGGAAGAATTGATTTAAAAGCTACTATTATTCTTTATGTCGCATTAATACTTGCTTGTTTTTTAGCAGGTTTAAGTCTCATGAGAAGTTCTGCCGATAAACTTGCTAACCTAGCAATTGAAATCGGGGAGATTGCAACTGGGGAAAAAAATGAACCTGTTAAAATTAATGCTGAAAAAGAAATGAATGACATAGCCGATAATTTCAACTCCGTTTATATAAAATTCCAGGATGTTAACAGGGTAGCAAGGGAACAGTCAATCCAGTTAATACTTTATGCGAAAGATCTTTCTCTTTATAATGAAAAGCTGCAGACGGCTTACAGGGATACAATAAACCGTCTTGTTGTTGCTGCAGAATACAAGGATGAGGATACCGGTGACCATATCATAAGAATGAGCCGTTATTGCACTCTGATTGCCGAAAAACTCGGATTATCCTCTACGGATGTTCAATCTATTAAATTTGCAACTCCTATGCATGATGTAGGGAAAATCGGCATTCCAGACAGTATTCTGATGAAACAAGGGAAATTGACCGATAAGGAATTCGAAATAATCAAAACTCACACAATAATAGGATCTAATATTTTGGCAAATTCTGATGCCGATATTTTACAAATGGCTCAAAAAATAGCCCTTTCTCATCATGAAAAATGGAACGGCCTGGGATACCCTCATGGGTTATCCGGCGAGAGAATTGACTTGGTGGGAAGGATTGTTTGTTTAGCTGATACCTTCGATGCGCTCATTTCAAAACGTCCCTACAAGGATCCATACCCACTGGAAGTTGTGTGCGATATTATCAGTAAAGAACGCGGGAAATATTTTGATCCCTCAATTGTTGATATTTTCCTTGATAACATTGATGAAATAGTAATAATTAAAAACGAAATTGGTTCTTCAAAAAATATTGCATTATCTGATTTTATATGGAGCGAAAGAGATCGGTTAGAAGATGCAAATAGACCCACATTCCCCTGATTCATATCGGGATGTAACGGAGTGTTTTTACAAACTAGCTTAATTAGGGTCTGCTGAAAAAAGGTATTGGGTATTACACGTCAAAGATAAAGGTGAAGCGGGCTCGGTATACGACGAGTCTATATTGGTAATGTACTATATATACTAACCGTATCAGACCCTTTTCATGGCGGTTTGCAGGTTCATTCCCAACAGTCCCAGGCGGACCCAGATTTCGGGGCCGCCCTCGATGATTTAATGGTATCAAGATCGAAGTG
>JAUYCD010000101.1 GCA_030692375.1 Candidatus Latescibacter sp.
TTGCTTAGATTATTTACGTAACAAAACTTTTTTTATCCCAAACGATGAAAGTCCCCCTTCGGGGGATTTAGGGGGCTGCCTCTCAAAGAGTTATCTCATTTTGCACTGCAAAATTTACCAACTAATTTGGAGAAGAGCCTGTTTTCAAAACCACTTCTTTTTCCAGAAATAGTATACCATCCCCAGCGCCGCACCGGCCATGAGGGTCAATACGGCCGGGTATCCCCAGCGGGTCTTGAGTTCCGGCATAAGCTCAAAATTCATGCCGTAGACCCCGGCGATAAAGGTAAGGGGGATGAAAATGGTTGAGATGATGGTCAGGACTTTCATCACCTCGTTCAGCCGGTAGCTCGTGCTGGAAAGATAAATATCGAGCATTCCCGAAAGAAGATCCCGAAAGGTTTCCACGGTATCGATGATCTGAATGGTATGGTCGTAGAGGTCGCGGATGTACATGACGGTGGCTTCATGAATGAGCGCGCTTTCGCTCTTTTCCAGCCCGCTGATCATCTCACGGAGCGGCCACACAGACTTTCGGAGGAAGAGCATCTCCTGTTTCATGGTATGGATGTCATGGAGAGCTTCGCGGCCAGGATTTTCTATGAGGCGCTCTTCCAGTATCTCAATTCTTTCCCCGAGTTTCTCCATAATTATGAAATAGTGGTCTATCACCGCATCGATAAGGGAATAAGCCAGATAATCAGTGCCCATTTTCCGTATGCGACCCTTGGCGTTCCGTATCCGGTCACGGATGGCATTGAACACGTCCCCCTCGAATTCCTGAAACGATATGAGAAAATTTCGGCCCCAGACAATGCTTATCTGCTCGGCTTTGATTTCACCGGCTTTCTCGTCATAAGAAAGCATTTTCAGCACGACAAAGATGTAGTCCTCCATATCCTCCATTTTTGGGCGCTGCCCCTGGGTGAGAATATCTTCCAGAATGAGGGGATGTATGCGAAAGTGCTCTCCGATCTTCTCGATGGTTTCTCCATCGATCATGCTGGATATGTCTATCCATGAAACAGTAGCGGTCTCCCGGAGGGCAAAGGTATCCTCGACCGATTTTGCCTTGAATTCACGGAATTCATGTTCGCTGAAATCCATCACTGAGACGGTGGGTTTTCCGGCAATTTTCTCGCCGAAATATTCAAGGCTCCCCGGAGGAAGCCCGGCTTTTCTAGATCGGCGCAGGAGAGGACGTCTTTTCATGGCAGTACTCGCTTTAACTGGTTTTTTCTAAGATATGCATCGGAAACTCAGGTCTCAAGTTATTTTTCCCGGCCATGAGAGAAATAAAAATTTATTCATCTTGACAGAGTGATACCCGGAGTTGAGATTATACGTTATTGGAACAAAGGAAACATAAGATTATCTCTCGCAGAGTCGCAAAGACGCAACGTAAGAAGAAAAACGGAAAAAATATTGACAGGGTTAACAGGATTGACAAGATTTTGTAAAACACAAGAGTATAGAATCCTGTGAATCTTGTAAATCCTGTCAAAAGAAAAACACTATAATAATTCTAAAAAAGAGGCTCAATCATGTCAACATTTTTTCGATTTGTGAAAGGAATATTCTTCGCGGTTCTTTTTTATCTGACGCTCTCCTTCACTCTTTCAGTATTCGTTTTCGCCCAGGGGAATCCTGCCGTGCTCTCCTCACATGTGTTATGCAAGGAGCCGGGAAGGTATATCGGCTGGCCCACCATCGCCCTCACTCCAGCCGGTGAGCTTATCGCAGTGTTTTCCGGAGACCGTGACGAACATGTCTGCCCCTGGGGAAAAACCCAGATGGTCCGCAGCTCCGATAACGGCAAAACATGGTCCGAGCCGGTTACAGTCAACAACACACCCCTTGACGACCGTGACGCCGGTATCTTCGCCACAAAGAAAGGCACGCTCATTGTGAGCTGGTTCACCTCTCTTGCCTTCGACGACCCCAGATACCAGGAATCTTACCCGAAAGAACTCGTTCAATCCTGGAAACGCCACGCTGAAAAGCTCAGCCCCGAAATCCGCAAGCAGTGGCTGGGAAGCTGGGTCAGGCGCTCCGTGGACGGCGGGAAATCCTGGGGCGATCCCATCCGGGTGCTGGGTTCAGCCCCCCATGGCCCCATTCAGCTCCGTGACGGGCGCATTCTGTATGTGGGGCGGATTTATTTTGATGCCGATCCGGCGCTCTCGGTGGAGGAATCACGCGATGACGGCCTCACCTGGAAGCGTATCGGTACCATCCCCATTCCCGCCGGGGATGACATTTCGACCTACCATGAGCCGCATGCTGTAGAAACGGATAACGGGAAAATCCTTGTCATGATCCGTGAGGAAAAGCGGAATATCATGCGCCAGTCCGAATCCGCTGACGGCGGCCGTACCTGGACAGTCCCCCACGAAACCGGCATCTGGGGCTGCCCGCCTCACCTTCTGCGCCTTGCAGACGGCCGTCTCCTCACCGTCTACGGATACCGCCGGGCGCCGTTCGGCGAGCGCGCCTGCTTCTCCTCCGATAGCGGCAAGACCTGGGATGTGGAGCATTCGTTCACAATCGCCCCCGCTCTCGATGGCGACCTGGGTTACCCAGCCTCGGTGGAGCTCAGCGACGGTGCAGTATTCACCGTTTACTACCAGAAGGATAAACCGGGAGAAAAGACCTGCCTCATGGGAACCAGATGGAGAGTAAAATGAAAAAAATCCTCGGAATCGTCGGCAGCCCGCGTAAAAACGGGAACACCCATATCCTGGTCTCCACCATCCTCCAGAGCGCCCATGAAGCCCTGATGAAAGCATTCATCGACCGCTTCGTCTTCTTCAACTGCCTCCGGAGTCGGATGGAAGGGGGAAATACGTGAACGGCCGGAGAAGATCAAAGAGGCGGAGGATATGGGGAGGAAAAATGCTATGATAGATATTTTACATTAAATTAATTACTATTTGTTCTTTTTATCTTGACAATTTAATACGTTTTCTGTATACACAATACAACAACAAAGATTCAATTTTATCGTATTAAAAGAGGAAAGAATAATCTTTTAGTACATTATAAACAACTACTTGGAAAACTGTTTATGAACAAACCAAAACTCCCAATTCATAATTTATCAGAAAGGCACCCAGGTCTAACTGCAGAACTTGGGGAATCTTATACTCAAGCTGCAAGGGTATGTTTGGATCGTCACCATATATCCCCAACAGAATTCGATATTTTTAATAAAGGTTCTAATCAAGTAGCCGTTGCAGAATGGAGCATTTGTGATGACCGAATACGAAATGCATTTGCCAATGAAATTGATACAACGGAAGCTGGTGCATATGCTTGTGCTTTAGCGGCTGTTGAGTTATCGCGTGGTTTAGTTGCAATACGCAGAGCTGAGACAAAAACGGGAGCCGATTATTACATAGCCCAAATTGATCATAAAATTGAAGATCTCGAGGAATGCTTACGACTTGAGATATCGGGTGTTGACAGTGGGCCCGAATCAACAATCAATCAGCGACTACGTGAGAAAATAAGACAAGCTACCGCAGGATCTAGTAACCTACCTGCTGTCGCAACAGTAGTCGGATTCAAGGTTCGCAAAGTGATGATTGAGGATGTTGAGGAAAAATGAGCTGGAATATTCATCATACTGAAAGCGAAAGGCTTGCTTCCCAAGCCGAGACCTCTATACTAAATGGAGATAATAATCTTGCTCGCGAACTTTACTCAAAAGCTGCCGAAGAAGAAATGAACGCACTCAATGCATTGGATCAAACAAAGCATAGAACAATAGGTATTACTGCAGTAAGCACAGTTTCTCTATTATATAAAGGTCGTCAATTTTCATTGGCAGAAAAGGCAGCCTATAGATGTCTTGGCTTAAATGATTTACCGGAGTTTGCTTCAGATCAGTTACATTCACTTTTACAGTCAATTTGGAATGAGACTGCGATGGAAAAGGCCGGCATTAAGTTTGTTCCAGGGCAAATTCTTGTTGCTATTAAAGGGGGTGAAATTGTAAAGGGTGGTGCTCCCTTGGATTTGATTGTTGAAAAAGTACAAACTGTCCAATCTTACTTTTACAGGACTGCGGAATTTCTTAAAGATATACCTCATAGAAAAAGAGGTAGACCAGAAAAAGAAATACAAGATATATATCGACCATGGTTATTCCATGCAGTACCATCAAGTTATCAGTTTGCTATGGCAATACAAGAACCTGTTCAATTCGATCTTTTTGATCAGGTCAAACCATCCCCCAAAGATATTTCTGGAAAATTCCTTTCAATATTACGTTCATGTGTTAATGATCCAGATGGACAATTTCTACAGATAGTAACTGACAGAAATTATCAAGAAACATTCCTGAAACTTTCTAGAAATCTTATACCTAAAGGAAAGAGCTATACAGAAATGGAAATTCGTGCTTCAGATGAAACACGAGCAATTTCACTTATTCCTTCAAATAGAGAAATAATAAATAATACCATAAAAAAAAGAAGATCAACGAATTTACAACCAGAAGAGAATGAAGAAAGTGAAATGCATGGAATACTAAGGGCTGTTCATTTAGATAAAGATTGGATCGAAGTGACAATTAATGGTGAACACAAGAAAATTAGTGATGTCGGTGATATTGTAGATGACGTGATTGGCCCGATGTTAAACCGCCCTGTAATTGTTAAAACAATCCTTAAAGAAAATCGTTATAAATTCATAGATATTGAGTTAGATGAATGATTTTTTAATATTTACCAAAATAAAATATAAGGTACCTTTTTATGCAGATAGTAGAACGCCATTCCCACCTCAACGGCCTGGAATTCCTTACAATTCGCAAGCCGGACTTGTTGGATAAAATTGAAAAGGTAATTCAAACGGTCGATGCCGAGTCCTGCCGAACCAAAGTATCCAAAGATGGGAAATTCTTGTTCAACCCCACTGTCATTAATGCCTCTTTCAAATTCCTTCTCAGCGCCACAGATTGGGAGAAAAGCAAAGTCGGTTTTTGGATGTCCAATCGGGTGGCAATAGGAATGCAATTTAAGAAAAATGCTTATGAAGCTTGCTCCGCTTTCTCAAATCATCTGGCCTTCTATATCGGCGATCATATCGATGTCGGCATCGAAATCCTGCCGATGAAAGCCTTGCAGGCACAGATGAGCTCCGGCGTTCCTTACTACGAGGGCGAATTGTACAATGTTATCCGTCAGGGACGGGGCGTTCCTGCGGTGCCTTTGGTGATTATCGGAGTACTTCCTTAGAAATTTATTGCACGCTTGAGTTTTACGTATATTTTACACCCTGAAACGGTTTTATCGTTCCCGCGAAGCGGCAACCGGTTCAGATTGAACGTGTCATGCCGAACTTGTTTCGGCATCTATTTATAATGGTCATGCCGAACTTGGTTCGGCATCTTTTTTTTCATCTTCAGGAGATACTCTCATGAGAATAATTCTTCCATTTCTGGTTTTTTGCCTCATCACCGGAGCAATAAAGAAAGGATAACTCCCATGAAGTCCTTGACAGAACCCCGAAAACTCATCGTTTCGAGTCTCCTATTCCTGCTTTCCGGAGTTCTTCTTGCCGCGGCAGCTCCCGGAAGATATGAAAAGGAGCTTTCCGGCGAAGGCTGGCGGCTTTTCCTCGACAAGAACGCGGACTGGAAGAATGACCCGGTGTTCATGCCTCCGGTGAATGTGAGCACGCTGCCGGTTAATCCTCCTGCCTGCGGCTGGGATGATCTGGAGAGGAAATGCGACAAGGTGGTTTCCGTTCCCGGAACAGTTGAAGAGCATTTCTGGGGCGTCAACGGCAATCCCATCGGCGTCGCCGGAGACTGGCGCGGTGTTTCCTGGTGGAGCACCACATTTCTTCTCGATTCCGAACTGCGGGGAAAACGGATAACCCTCCGGTTCGAATCGGTGAACCTGCGGGCGGAAGTGTTCGTAAATAGAAAGCAGGCAGGATACGATGTGATCGGGAACACTCCGTTCGAGGTGGACATCACCGGAGCGGCCATCTTCGGGATGAACCGGCTCGATGTGCGCATCACCGATCCGGTGGGAAACTTCACCTGGGAGGACAACGACCTCTGCCGCTGGGGGAAGAACCTGGTTCCTGCTGTTCACGGGTTCGGCGGCATCACCGGACGTGTCTACCTCCGGGCGACCGACAGAGTGTATATCGACGATGTATATGTAGAGAACAAGCCGGTGATTACAGAGGCGGAGATATTTGCCGCCCTCGCCAATAGTACCGGGAAAACTGTGGATGGTATGCTCGTTGTAAAGGTGCACGAGTGGAGGAATCCCGCGAACGTCATCTGGGAGAAGGCCATGCCTGTTTCCGTTCCCGCAGGAGAATATACGATCTCCCTGCCTGTGAAAGCTCCAAAGGCAAAACCCTGGGCTATCCGCGATCCGCACCTGTATGTGGCCGCCGTGAAATTCACCGCCTCGGATGGCTCCCTTTCTGACATGGCAGAAAAGCGCTTTGGATTCCGCTATTTCACCGTGGGGGAAAAGAACGGGGACAAGCGTTTCTACCTCAACGGGAAGCGGGTATTCATCTTCGCCGCCATGACCCGCGGCTTCTGGCCAAAAACCGGCATGAATCCCACAGCGGAAACGGCCGGTAAGGACATCGAAATCACACTCCGGCTGGGCTACAACATGATGCTCTTCCATCGCGCCATCGGGCAGTCCATGATCATCGATCTCTGCGATGAAGCCGGGCTCCTTGTTTATGAGGAACCCTCCGGCTACCGCTGCGAACCGGCGCAGGACGAAACGGTGAAAACATGGCGCCGCGAGAAGCTCCGCCGTATGGTTATGCGCGAGCGCTCCAACCCTTCCTTTATCATCTGCAACCTGGTCAACGAAGCGCAGAAAGCGCCTTCGGAAGATGATATCGCCAATGTAAGGATGGTACATTCCCTCGATCCCGGCCGTATCCTCACCTACACGAGCCATATTTACAACGGGCTTCCCTATTGGGAGAATCGTACACCCGACCCTTACAAACTCCATATGCTCCCCTTCGACAGCACCCTGTATACCGCCGGGTGGTTCGACCAGCATCACTGGTTCCGTTATCCGGGCTATGTCGACGAGTGCTACCGTAATCCGCGCTTCTTTGCCCGCGGGGTAATAACCGGTCCTTCCGACATCGTCCAGGCCGATTCTCTGCATGCTCTTCCGCGAAACGAGATCATCTTCTGGGGCGAGGAAGGCCAGTGGGGAACCATGATGCGCCTGGAAAAGATACGGAGCGACATTCTCAGGAGCGGCGCGACCGGCTGGCGCGAGCGGATGCTTCTCCACTGGTACGATTGCTACGAACGCTTCCTCGATGAAAGCCACTTCCGCTCCTCGTTTCCGACTGTGGACGACCTAACCCTGAGCATGGGACGCAACCTTCACTACTATCACGGCCGCATGCTGGAGAACGCCCGCATGGGAAATCTCACCGACGGCTTCAATCTCAACGGCTGGGCCGCGCCGGAAACTTCCGAGGATATCGCCGATGCCTACCGCTATCCGACCGCCGACCCATCCATTCTGTCATACTACGCCCGGCCGCTCTATATCGCGGTGAAAATACCGGACAAGGTGCTCCCCGCCGGGGCAGTACCGCGGGCGGATTTTTTCATTATCAATGAGACAGATGTAAAGGGAAAATGCATGCTGGAGGTGAAATACACCGCCCCTGACGGCGTGGTGGTGTTCACGAAGCAATTCCCCGTGAACGTCCTGGGCGGCGAGGAGTACGGCCAGCTTCTCGTTGAAGGAGTCATCCTGCCCCCGGCGGAGCAGGCGGGCTATTACACGGTCTCTGCGGAGCTTCGCGATTCAGGCGGAAAAATTGCCGCCCTTGGACATGATGAATGCTATGCGGCGGATTACCGCACCGGGCCGGGCATACGGGGAACAGCCGCAGTTATCGACACCTCAGGAGTCATCAATGACTTCCTGAAAAAGACGCGCGGAATCACCTTGCAGGCGTTCGACGCCTCTAAGCCGGACCCGGATATCATTATTATAGGGGCGCACGATTTCCGGAGGACCTCCATGCCGGACCGCAGCCGCTACATCAACACAGTCATGGACCGGGCGGCGAACGGAACGAGCATTATCATTCTCGACCAGGCGGACAAATGGGCAGAGCTTCTGAACGACCTCTTCCGTCACGCCGCCATAGAGTACAAACGCAGCGTTCACTGGGGCGCCGACGGCCGCTTCATAGCAGGAAAAAACCTGGTCTTCAATGGTCTTCCGCAGTCGCAGGCCATGAACTGGGAGTATCAGTCCTTCTATCACGGCGACATCTGGGGTCTGGACATGACCCGCCTCGGCACAGAAACAATCGTGGCGCTAGCCTGCGAAAACCGCCCGGACATACTCGACGCCCTGGTGCGCATTCCTTACGGCCGAGGGGAAGTTTATCTCTCTACTCTGAGAATATTGCCGGAATTAGCTTCGACAAAACCTGAATCGGCGGTTGCGAAGAAATTGTTCTTGAATATGGTGGAGCGATGAAGGCCCTCACCCTTATTCCCCTTATCCCACGCCGAGCGCAGACGGGGGGAACACCATACAGGCCGAGAACGGGCCTCTCTCCAATCGGCAGGCGAGGATAAAAGGATGAGGGGAATCAAAGTGTTCCCCGGAGAAGAATTATGTATAAAATCGGAATATCGGTAATTATGTTTTTGTATTCACTTTCCAGTATTCTGGCGGCCGATTACTATGTGTCTCCAACCGGTTCCGCAACATGGAGCCAAAGCAGTAATATCAATACTCCATGTTCACTGGAAACGGCCAATGCCAATGTTCTGGCCGGCGATACCGTATGTCTGAGAGGAGGGATATACGGGACATATATTGCACCTCTGAACTCCGGGAAATCCGACAAGGGGAGAATAACCTATACCAATTATCAAAATGAGCGTGTGAAAATCGGCGGAACGAGATATGCCATCCATATCGACGGCAGGTCGTATACTTCCGTGAAAGGCATTGAATTCCGTAACTGCCTTCAATTTCTCATCATACGGAACGGACATTATAATGACATCGGTTATTGCGTTTTTGACCGGAATCAAACAGAGACGACCTGGATGGGGTCCTGGGTTCATGACAGATCCACCTTTAACCGGATACATGACTGCACTTTTTCGAGATTCGGCTGGGTGAGCAAGAATGATGACAAGGGAGCAATCCTTGATATCGGATATGATACCAGCACAACCGATGCCACCAACTATAATGTGATTGAGAACAATACTTTCTTTTACGGAGGCCACCATATCCTCCAGGTATGCGGGAAAAACAATGTCGTAAGGGGGAATTATCTGCATAATGAGGAATGGATGACCAGCCCCAGGACCGGCGGTTACGGGAACCGTAACGCCATGACTATCGGTCCCATGGCTGGCCAAAACCTGTTTGAAGACAACCGTTTCGCTTTTGCCGGAGTGCCTCCCGATGACAATGGCGCTGACGGATTGGTGTTAAGATCGCCGCGCAACATCGTGAGAAGGAACATGTGCTATGCGAATAAAGCTTCGGGTATTGGATTACACAGCATGACGGTAAGCATTCCGATTTATAACTATGTTTATTCCAATACTCTCTATTATAATGGCCATAACAGTGATATCGACCGTGAATGGCGGTGCGGCATTGCTTTCGGCAACTGGGGCAACGGCCCCCTGCCCTGCAATATAATTGTGAACAACATCATGCACGATAACTACAACAACACGTCAATCGGCGGTTATGGTAAGGTCGGACCGCAGATTGTTTTGAAAAACTGGCTGGATGAGGGGGATCCCGTTTTTATGAACGGCACAATTCCAAGCGATACAGCCGATTCCACTCTTCCTGATTTCCGGTTGAAAACCGACAGTCCATGTATCGATAAAGGCGTCTTTTTGACAAAAATCACCAGTCCCACGGGGAAGAGCGTAACGTTCACCGTGGATGATGCCGGATTCTTCTATGACGGATGGGGTATACCCGGCGAACGAGGAGATTTCATACAGATTGAAGGTCGGGCCGGAACCGCACAAATCATTTACATCGATTATAAAAACAACCGCATTACGATAGACCGGACGGTGTCATGGATACGGGGTCAGGGGTTGAGCCTTGTTTATTCCGGGGAATTTCCAGATTTGGGGGCATTTGAGTTTCGGGGTAAGTGATTTTTCTCCTGAATCGGCGGTTGCGAAAAAGTTGTTCTTGAATCTTGTGGAGAAATAAGGGTATGCAATAAAGCACGAATGGTGATGGAACATTAAAAAAGCTTGTGAAAAATCCTGTTTATTTGATAGATGCCGAAACAAGTTCGGCATGAAATCGTCCAAAGTAACTGTTTAACCACCGGAACAATAATAATACGAAAAGAATTCCCCAATTATACATGACGACATATTTCATTGCGTTTCTTTTCAAAATAGATGCCGAAACAAGTTCGGCATGACACGTGTCATCCTGAACTCGTTGCCGCTTCGCGGGAACGATAAAACCGTTTCAGGATCTAAATACTCAAAACGTGCGCAATTATTTATGTCGTCAT
>JAUYCD010000102.1 GCA_030692375.1 Candidatus Latescibacter sp.
TAAGCGAAAGTTGGGTATCTTCTCTCATGGCAGGCTCAACTCATTTGTATTGTGTTTGTTCGTCGTTATTTGTCTAACTACAATATAATACAATATATTAGTTGATGCACTGCCTTTTTTTATGAATAATCCGGGTTAGATCAAAGAAAATGGGTTTTTTTTAATTATACATACTTTTTTGTGACAAAGGAAAGTCCCTCATCGCACAGGAAATTTTATTTTGGTCTTGCTCTCCTCGGCAATTACTCAAACACGGTTTGTTGTACTGCAGAAAGGAGATATATGAATATAATAAGGACAATACCAAAGGGTGAAGAGCAATTTTGGATAGATCTACTATTTCAAGTTGAGCGCCCCGAAGAGGACTATTCCCCCATCTTTCCACCAGAATTCCCATTTCGGGGTAAACTTAACCAATGTTTTGAGGGAGATTTCATATATATCGTCTATAAATCCCAAATAATCGGATATGCTAAAATAGCATTAATACAATTGCACAACGGTTCAAGAGTGGGGATAGAGGGGCGAAATATTCCACCGGGTGATGTGGTAGTTTTAAACGGACCCTTGATACGAATGCCCTTTTACCTTTTTTGTCGAGGATTTCAAGGGGTCCGCTACATTGCTTGTAATCTGCACGAGATTAACCGTGAATTAGCACAACTTGAACTCTCTCGGTTTTTTAATTAAGGTTGATACGGAAGGATGTTCTTACATTCTCTCTATCACCTTCGTGCTTTTCCGTTTCTCGGTCTTCTTTTCTTTACACCCTCTTCCCTCGCTTCCCCATCCCCTCCACCACCATAAAATCCACCTCCCCGCGTTCCTTGTCGGCGCGGGCCACCGCGACCTTCACCCGGTCGCCAATCATGAACCTCCTTCCCTTATTCCTCCCGATCATGGCCACACCGTGCTCGTCAACCTCGTAATAATCGTCTTCCAGGCTGGAGACGTGGACAAGGCCCTCCACGAAGTATTCATCCAGCTCCACGAAAAAGCCGATGGGAATGATGCCGGAAACAGCGCCGTTGAATTCCTCGCCGAGATGACGTTCCATGAATTCGGCGATTTTCATCTTGACGGAGTCGCGTTCGGCGGAATCGGTGGTGATCTCACGAGAGGTCAGGTGGTTCCCGAGGGTCTCGTAATACTGGATGTCAAGGCGTTCCGGGGCGGCGCCGTTTCCGAGAATGTAGCGGTCGAGCTGACGGTGGACTATCAGGTCTGGATAGCGCCGTATAGGGGAGGTGAAATGAGCGTATACCGGCAGCGCCAGGCCGTAATGACCCAGATTGTGAGGGCTGTACACCGCTTTTTTCATGGAGCGGAGAAGGAGCATGTTGAGCACCCGCTCATGGCGTTTTCCCTGGAGGGATTTGAGGAAGCTCTGAATATAGAGCTGGCTTTCAGCAAGCGTTGGCCGGAAATCGTAGCCGAGAGACCGGGCTAAATCCCCGAAAACCTCAAGCTTCTCCCTGTCCGGCGTGTCGTGGGAGCGATAGAGGAAAGGCGCCTTTGCCTCGCCGAGCTCCATGGCGGTGACGGTGTTGGCGATGAGCATGAGTTCCTCGATCATCCGGTGCGATTTGAGACGGGTTCGTTTAACTATGTCTTTCGGTTTGCCGGCTGCATCGAGGATGACACGGGTTTCGGGAAGCTCGAAATCGAGCGCGCCCCGTTCAGTCCTGCGCCGGATGAGGATATCGGTGAGGTCGGAGAGCACGATAAGCGCTTCCCGTACTTCTCCCGGAATGAGATCGGCCTCGTAATCTCCGGTTCCGTCCAGGAAAGCCTGCGCCTGCTGGTAGTTGAGCCTCATGCGGGAATGGATGACCGTGTCGGCGATTTCAGCCGAAAGGATATTCCCATCATCGTCGAGAGTCGCAAACACGCTTTTGGTGAGACGGTCTTCGCGGGGCCGGAGGCTGCATAGTTCGCCGGAAAGCCGTTCCGGCAGCATGGGGATAACCCTGTCCACCAGGTAACAGCTCATTCCCCGCGCCTGCGCCTCGTGGTCAAGCGCTGAGCCGTCACGGACATAATGTGCCACATCGGCAATGTGAACGCCGATATCGAATCCGCCGTCCTCCCGGCGGGAAATGGAGACGGCGTCGTCAAAATCACGGGCGTCTATCGGGTCAATGGTGAATGTGACCAGGTCGCGGATATCACGGCGGCGGGCGATGACATCAGCGGAAAGATCATCGGGGATGCGAAGCGACTCCTCGATCGATTCCTCGGAAAAGCGCATGGGAAGATCAAACTTCTTTGCGATGATCAGGACATCCATGCCCGGAGCACCGGGCGGGCCGAGCACTTCCACCACGGAGCACATGGGATGTGTGTACGTCGGGGCTGAAACCTCCGCCCGGCAGACCACAACTTCGCCGTCCTTTGCACCGAGTTCCTCTCCGCTTGTCACCAGCATGTTTTCCATGAATACTTTTTCCTGGGGTATCACATACGCCGTCTTCCCGATCGTCTTATAGATGCCTATAATTGGGCGGCCGGTCCTTTCCACGATCTTGATGATCTCCCCGGCGCGGTTAATGCCCACATGCCCTTTATGGATCAACCGGGCTTGTACTGTGTCGCCCGGAATGGCCCCGGCTGTATGCTCCCGCCGTATGTAAACCGAATCCCCCGCCGTGGGACGGACGAATCCCCCGCCATGCCGTGAGGCGCTGAACACCCCGGTGATGATATTGCCCATTTCCGGCAGGGCGAATGTTCTCCCTTTGAGGCGGACAAGCTCACCGGATTTCTCGATGAGGTTAAGGACGCGCTTGAATTCGGCATAATCCGTTCCTTTGAGGCCCAGACGACCGTAGAGTTCCCGGCGCCGGATTTTCCCTTTTTCCAGGGTGCGGATATAGTCGAGAATCAGAGCTTTGAGTGTTTCTTCATTCATGGGATGACTTTCACATTGCCTTGCAATATTCATACGCATTCCGGAAAAATACCGCGCCGTCGCCTTCTTCCGGGAGGTTCTCACGGGTCCAGCGGGGATGGGTATACCGGGTGAGAAATCGTTCCGGGTGCGGCATCAGACCGAGGATGGTGCCCCGTTTGTTGCAGACACCGGCGACATGGTCGAACGAGCCGTTGGGATCTTCAGGATAAGAAGGAACATCATTACAGCGCGATGTATAACGAAGCGCCACCTGGCCGTCTTTTTCCATTTCCTCCATGTCGGCGCCGGATTTCACCAGGAATTTCCCCTCGGCGTGGGCAACCGGAAGCTGGATGACCGGTTTCATTACGCGGGTAAAAACGCAGACCGTGTCCGGTTCGGATTTCAGGTACACCCAGCGGTCTTCGAACTTACCGGAATCGTTGATTGTAAGGGTAGCCCTCATTTCCTCCGGCCTGTTTTCATGGAAAGGCAGCATGCCGGTCTTGATCAATACCTGGAAACCGTTGCAGACGCCGAGTACAAGCTTCCCCTGCTCCTCGAACCTGAGAAGCTGGTCGCCGAGCCTCTTCCTGAGTTCGAGCGCCATGATCTTCCCCGCGGCGATGTCGTCGCCATAGGAGAACCCGCCCGGTATGAACAGGAAAGAGCAGCCGTCAAGCTTCACCTCGCCAGACGCCACCCGGTTGATATGCACACGCTCCGCCTCGAAACCGGCGGTTTCAGCCGCATAGGCGCTTTCCATGTCGCAATTCGTGCCTGCAGTTCGAAGGATGATCGCTTTCGGTTTTGCCATGGTGGTTTTGTTACCTCTCCCAAAAGAATATTTCTCGAAAAGTTCGCAAAGAAAGAAGAGAATCAGACAGGATTTACAAGATTTACATGATATAGACTTTAGAAGATTGTCTGAACCACTGATTCGTGTGATGAAAATGATGAGTATGATAAAAGAACTCCCCATCAGCTTTTATCAGTTCAATCATTCGCATCAGTGGTTCAGACAATTTTACTTCATAAAAAGCACTTTCCTTACGTCCCTCTTTCCTCCCAATTCCAGCATCACGAAATATACCCCCGTAGCGCGGCTGGAGGCGTTCCAGACGACACGGTGGGTTCCGGCTCTCATAACTTCATCCACCAGGTTGTCCACAAGTCGTCCTGAAATATTGTATATTGATAGCTTAGTTTTCCCCGAATTAGAAAGGGTGAAATCAATCGTCGTGGAAGGGTTGAACGGGTTAGGGTATGCAGCCCTGATGCCGAAGGATTCTGGACGGTTCATGCTTTGTGAATCAGAAACAAGAGTGCTTTGCTCTTCGAATTTCGATACTCCGCCGTTTGTACCGAACCATAGTGCTCCCTTGTTGTCTACGGCAATGGAAGAGACGCCATTATCTACGAGGCCGTCAGCGGTCGTATATGTTTTCCACATCGAGCCGTCGAATTTAGATACCCCACCGTTTGTGCCAAACCAGATCGCACCCTGTTTGTCAACCGCGATAGAATAGACTTTGTTACCGGCGAGGCCGTCTGCGGTCGTGTATGTTTTCCATGAAACACCATCGAATTTAGATACTCCACCCCCGAGCGTACCAAACCAGAGGGAACCCTGATTGTCTGCGTTTATGACTATGAGATCGTTGCTAACGAGACCATCCGAAGTAGTATATGTTTTCCATGAGACACCGTCGAATTTAGATACTCCAAAACCATATGTACCGAACCACAGCGTGCCCCTATTGTCCACAGCGATGGAAGAAACACCGTTGCTGACAAGGCCATCAGCAGTCGTGTATGTTTTCCATGAAGAGCCATCGAATTTTGATGCCCCACCGACCGTGGCGAACCAAAGCGCTCCCTGATTGTCCACAGCGATTGAAGAGACGTAAACACCTGCCGGGCCATTAGCAGTCGTGTAGAGTTTCCAAGTGATGCCATCAAATTTGGATACCGCACCTTCGTATGTTCCGAACCAGAGTGCGCCTTGTCTGTCCATTGCAATAGATAATACCCTCTTTTCAACCAAACTTTCTACGCTCGTGAATCTCATGAATGTCCCTGTTTCCATGTCCCATCGCACCACGCCTCGATGAGTGCCCGCCCAAATGTAATTCCCTTCAACTGCAACTGCATATATCCCCGACCAATCTGTATAATTCGTCCACTTCCCCTGTCCATGGGACACACCTGAAAAACATGCCAGTGCAATCATGCATAGAACAAACGCACGGTAAGGCATAATTTCCTCCTTTTGCCTCTCACACGCTTTTTAACGGTTTCTGCCATGCCTCTTTTAGCGCAAAAATATTCTCATCAGCCACGATACCTCCGGAGCCTTCAATCATCACTTGCACTGAATCGGTTGTATCCCCGATCCAGGCGAACGGAATGCCACCCATCATCTCGGTGATCTGATGAGCGTTTTCGGGTTCAACCTCGATAATGAACCGCGAGTTGGATTCGCTGAACAGGATGTAATCGTCGCGCATGACCGAGCCGAGAGGGACTTCGCTTAGATCCACATACGCCCCCACCTGACCGGCGAACGCCATCTCTGCCAGGGCGACCCCGATTCCGCCTTCCGAACAGTCGTGGCAGGAAAGGATCAATCTCTGGTCCATGGCCTTGTGCAGGGTGGTCATGATTTCACGGGCAGTGGGGATGTCCACCCCCGGAACGGTGTTTCCCGTGAATCCTTTCAGGTCGAAATAGTGGGAGCCGCCCATCTCGTTGCGGGTAAGCCCCACTACGGCGATTAGATTCCCGGGAGCTTTGAAATCCATGGTGACCGCTTTGGTTACATCCTCCATGACGCAGAGTGCGCTGATGAGGAGGGTCGGAGGTATGCGTATGACCTTGTCGCCGTAAATGAATTCGTTTCGGAGGCTGTCCTTTCCCGATATGAAGGGAGTCCCGAAGCCCACCGCGCCGTCATGGCATCCCTGGGCCGCGCGGACCAGCTCTCCGAGACGGTCGGGAATCGTGGTGTTCCCCCAACTGAAATTATCGAGGAGCGCGGTGCGGGCTATATCGCCTCCCACGCAGGTCACCTGCCGCAGCGCTTCGTCTATAGCCGAGAGCGCCATGAAGTAGGGATCGATGACCCCGTATTTGGGATTGATGCCGTTGGCGATGATGATTCCACGGTTTGAGCCGAGCTTTGGCCGTATGACGCTGGCGTCGGAAGGGCCGTCGTTCGCCGCGCCGGTGAGCGGTTTCACAATGCTTCCGCCCTGGACCTCATGGTCGTACTGGCGGACGATCCACTCTTTGGAGCAGACATTCCAGGAGGAAAGAATCTCCTTCAGGGGTTTTCCCAGATCCGAGGGGCAGGGAAATTCCGGCTCCGGCGTCCTGCGCGGCTCCCATGAGGCATTGCGTGCGAGACGGGGAACTCCGTTATGGAGAAACTGCATGTCGAATTCCCCCACCGTCATTCCATGGTACCGCAGGGTGAGTTTTCCGCCGCCGGTGAAGGTTCCGATCACCACCGCCTCTACATTCTCAGACTCGAACACCCCAAGCAGCTCATCCACCTTGTCCGGCGGAACCGACAGCACCATGCGCTCCTGGGCCTCGGAAATCCAGATTTCCCAGTAACGGAGTCCGGTGTATTTGAGAGGCACCAGTTCCAGGTCAACCTCCGCGCCGGTATCCTTCCCCATCTCGCCGACCGCGCTGGAAAGCCCTCCGGCTCCGCAGTCGGTTATGGCGGAATAAAGTCCCCGGTCACGGGCGACCATGAGGGTATCCACCATCTTCTTCTCCTGGATGGCGTTTCCGATCTGCACCGCGTGGGATGAGGTGACCTCGCTCTCCTCGGTCACCTCGGTGGAGGAAAGCGTGGCCCCGTGGATGCCGTCACGGCCGGTTCTGCCGCCGATGAGGACAATCCTGTCGCCGTCAGAGACCTTCTTGAACGAGCATTCTTTCGGCATGATGCCGACAGTGCCGCAATAAACGATCGGATTCCCCACATACCTTGGATCGAAAAACACAGAGCCGTTTACTGTGGGGATGCCCATCCGGTTGCCGTAATCACGGACTCCTGACACCACCCCCTTCATCACCCGCCGGGGATGCAGCGTTCCTGGGGGCAGCTCGCTCAATTTCATGGTGGGCGGGGCGAAACAGAATATGTCGGTGTTGGCGATCGGTTTTGCCCCAAGCCCCGTTCCCATCACATCGCGGATCACCCCGCCGATGCCGGTTCCCGCGCCGCCGTAAGGCTCGAGCGAGGAGGGAAAGTTATGGGTTTCCACCTTGAAACAGACATTGTCGTCATCATCGAACCGTATCACTCCGGCGTTGTCCTCGAACACGCTGACACACCAGTCGCGGTTCAACTCTCTGGTTGCGCGGATAATGGTATTCTTGAGCAGATTGTCTATCGTCTCGCCGTTATAGTTGATGATCCCCCGGAAGGTCTTGTGCACGCAATGCTCGCTCCAGGTCTGGGCGAACGTTTCCAGCTCCACATCGGTGGGATTGCGGTCCAACCCCCGGTAGTGCTTCTGAATGGCACGCATTTCATCAAGGTTCAGGGAGAGGAAACGGTCTTTCGAGAGCCGCATGAGGACATCGTCATCGAGTTTCAGTAGCTCCACCTCGATCCGCTTGACACCCGCGTCAGGCCGGGCATGGAGGAAGATTTCCTCGCCCGGTTTCGCCGCATGCTGGATGATCTTGTTCACCAGGAGCTTGTCGGTGATAAGCGCGGTTTCGGCCTCGGCAAGGTCTCCGGAAATGATGTACCGTTTCGCGGTCTTCGCCGCCTGGACAGACGTGATACCGAGGTCGCGGAGCGCCTTGTAGACAGAGCCTTCCACAGGGTCCATGACGCCGTAATTGTAAGTGACCTCTATCACCTGCCCCTCTTCCGGAAACACGCCGTCGATGACATACTCTTCGGTGACGAAATCGGTAAGAAGCTCGGCGGCGATACGGGATATGTCCTCTTCGGGGATGTCGCCCTCAAAAAGGTAGACATCGTGGACCCGGACATTCGTGATGCTCTGGATTCCCAGATCGAACGCATCTTTCCTGACCCCTTCGCCGCGGCTGTCGACCAGCCCGGGCCGGGTTCTCACAGTGACTTGTCTGATCAAGAGCCGCCTCCGGATATGTAATATTTTGTGTGACAATGGATAAAAGAATCGAAGCAAAGCATGACAATATACTAGAGTGAGCTTGTGCGGAACGATTAAATATACTGATTGAGAGAAGTATAGTCAAGTTCGCGGGGCGGGTAGAAAAAGAATACCTGGCCATCCCCCAGAATTTTTGTACTAATGTTTGTAACTCCTTATAATGCTTATCGTTATAAGAATAATTTTATGTGAAAGTATTATCGGATAATTGCATGCCTTCTTGAAGGACTGATCCCCCCTGTCCTTTGGACA
>JAUYCD010000103.1 GCA_030692375.1 Candidatus Latescibacter sp.
AACCCGTATCGTCGGAGAATTACTCCTTGATAGCATCTATCTCGTTGAAATACTTACCATTCCTTTCGATAGATTCAAGACAATTACTCAAAAACAGCAACAGTTGTCTTTACCTCTCAAATTTTAACCGGACAGTTATGAGTTCAAATAAAAAAAGCCCCCTTAAAGGAGGAAAGGGGGCTTATCTATTACAAGGGTAAAAAAGGGGGAAGAGAGAAAAAATACATCTATAATTAAGGTTTAAGGTACTACCGCGTTTACGAAGGGATCACATTTTCTATGAAATTGTCCCTGAACTATCCGGTAGTACCTCAAATGTGAGCTTTATATACGCTAAGAATATGCCAAATAATAAAGATAAATAAAAATATTCATGATAAATACTTAAATCTCCATATTTATCAAATACTTAAAAAAAAGTACTATCCCTTTGCATGGAAAATGGAAAAATCGATTGAAAGGGAAAATGTACTGTTATTCGTCTCAAATGTGAGAACAGTAAGATGGGAAAATAATGTTTTAGCTGGTAAAAAATTATAATACAATATTTTGCAGTTATTTCTCACTATTGACACTGTGTCTCATGGTTGAGATGGACATTGTCATATCAGCTTTTTTCAGCCGACGGTAAAGGGTCGCCCGGCTCATTCCCAGCTTTTTTGCTGCCAGTGATACATCCCCTTTTGCCAGAAGGATCGCTTCGCGGAAGAGTTTGCGCGAGGAATCGTCCCGTGTGCGGTGTATCTCTGCTAAATCGTCGGAGATAGTAGTTCCTGTCACCTCTTCATCCATCCGGTCTTTCAAACTGGACGGGATATCATCCCAGGAGATAGTTTTTGATTGGGCGATAAGGACGGCATGTTCGAGGGCATTTTCCAATTCCCGTATATTCCCTTGCCAGGAATAATCCATAAGTTTTTTGAGTACTCCGGGATCGATTCCGGCGATCTGTTTTCCCGAGGATTTGGAGAATTTTTCGATAAAAAATTGTATGAACTCAGGTATATCGATCTTGCGGTCGCGCAGAGGAGGTATCTGGATGGTCAGAACATTGAGGCGCCAGAACAGTTCCTCGCGGAACTCCCCATTCTGGATGGCTTTTTTCAGATCGCGGTTGGTGGCGGCGATTACGCGAGCGGATACCGGTATTATGTGCTCCGAGCCGACTCGCTGGATCATCTTTTCCTGGAGAACCCGCAAAAGTTTCATCTGGAGATCGAGAGGCATATCCCCGATCTCATCCAGAAAGATAGTGCCTCCGGTGGCCTGTTCGAATTTGCCGATGTAGCCTCCCTTGCGGGCGCCGGTAAACGCCCCTTCGGCATACCCGAACAGTTCGCTTTCGATCAAATCTTTGGGAATGGCGGCGCAGTTCACCGGTATGAAAGGGCCATCCGCCACTAGTGAAGCGTTATGGACAGCCTGGCTGAACAGCTCCTTTCCCGTGCCGCTCTCGCCTATGATGAGCACGTTTGAATTGGTCGGGGCGGCGAGCCGGGCCAGTTTCACTGTTTCCGCAAGGGAGGTGGAATGCCCGATGATGTCTTCGAAGGTATAGCGTGGACGCTGTGAGGTGAACCGTGAGAGCAGCTTCACCGTATCCTCCATGGGGCGGAAGGATATCACGCTTCCACGGTGTTCCCCTGAAGCGTCCCGGAAAGAACGAGTGGTCACCACTGCCGCGAACTTGCTGGCCGGGGTGATGAATGTCACAACACGGTTGTCGAGATCGTTGCCCTGTGAAATAATGCTGGCCAGAGATGGTTTGTATGAGGTAATCGCATCTATGTTCCGTGAACCGCGCGCGGAATCATCCAGGCCGAGCGACTTGCGGGCAAGATTGTTGAAATCCTGTATGATACCGTTTTCATCCACAGCTATGATGCCGTTGGTGATTGAATTGAAAATCGCGGTTATCCGGGCGTACATGGTATCGATGACATCCAATTTTTTCTGATTTTCATCGGCCAGCCGCTTCATTTCCGTATGGATGACCGCATTCTCGATGGCCAGGGCGGATAATCCCGCTATGTGCAGGAGTACATCGACGCCGATAGAGAGGAACAGTCCCTTCGGATCGTCATTCTCCTTGTCAATGCCGAAAAGGCTGATCACTCCGAGGCTCTTGTTACGGTTGATCAGGGGAAGGCATATATTCCACTGGTCGCGCCCGGAAGTGTCCGGAAAAGGTTTGGCTGTATCGATGGTACGGATTTTGGGTTCGCCGGTCAAAAAACAACTGGCAGCGGTCTCCCGGGGATAATTCTTCACAAAAGTGGATTTAAGACCGTAGGAAGTGGTTTTGGTTACCGTTCCCTTGCTGTCCATGAGATAGATGATGACCCCGTTTATTCCGAAACTGTTGGCGATCTCCCAGGCCAGTTCATCGAGGATAACGTCCAGATCGAGCGACGATGAAACCGTACCGGCAATCTTGTTCGAGAGTTCCAGGAGCTTGGCCTTGTATTCAAGGTTTTCATATTCCTGAGCGTGCTTTATCGAGCCTGCGATGCTTGCAGTAAAATTATTCAGCTCCTGCGCCTCTCTCTCGGTGAATTCACGCTCCACCTTGCTCCGGATGTTGACCACTCCGAGAAGCTCATCGTTCCAGAGAATGGGCACTGAAAGAATCGATGGGTATTTTTCATCTTCCGAATAGGCGGAATAAAAGCTCCGGGGATCTTTCAGGATATTTTTAGAGGTCAGGTATTTCCGGGTTTTCGCCACCATCCCGGTGATACCCTGGCCGATGGAAATCCGCACGTTTCCGATGGCGATGGGGTCAAGACCGATGCTGATGCGGAGCACCAGGGTGTCGGTCTCCGGCTCCTTGAGGAAGATGAGCACATCATCCACCGAAAGGTACTCGCCGATGATGCGGGCAAGGAGCTCCAGCCGCTCTTCGACCACCAGCGGGGCGTTCGCCAGTTTCATGGCGTGGGTGAGGAGCACTTTCGATCGGATGGCATCGAATCCTTCCGATTTTGTCTCGCCGGTAGTCATTTCTTATTTCTCTTTCTGCACCATGTAATGCATATGCAACTCGGTATGCCCCAGCCGCTCCGCGCTGGTCCTTTTTCCACCGAAGGTAATTTTTTCGGCAGAGACAATACTCCCCGAATCACACGGTAATGGTTTGCACCCGGTCGGACCCGATGGAAACATACTTGATGGGTGTTTCCACGAATTCGCTGATTCGGGCGAGGTACATCCTGGCCGCTGCGGGAAGGTCCTGGAAAAGCCGTATATCGCGGGTTGATGTCATCCAGCCGGCATGGGTTTCGTAAACCGGCTCTACTTCTCCAAGTACAGTGATATCCGCAGGGAAATTATCGAGAATCCTGCCGCCATACCTGTATCCGGTGCATATTTTTATCTCCGGCAGCGTATCGAGAACATCCAGCTTGGTGACCGCCAGAGAACTGAGACCGTTTATACGGGCGGCATAGCGGCCGATGATCCCGTCAAACCAGCCGCACCGCCTGGGCCGTCCTGTAGTGGCGCCGTACTCGCCTCCGATGTCACGGATCATCTGGGCGAATTCGCCGTCAAATTCGGTAGGGAAAGGGCCGTTGCCCACCCGGGTGGTATATGCCTTCATCACGCCGATCACCTCGTCCACGCTGGTGGGGCCTATGCCGGTGCCGATGCAGGCAGCGCCGGCGATGGTGTTGGAGGATGTCACATACGGATATGTTCCATGGTCGATATCGAGAAGAGCGCCCTGTGCGCCCTCGAAGAGGATATTCTTTCCGGCTTTCATGGCATCATGGAGGAGCACGGAAATGTCTTTTACAAACGGATCGATTTTACGGTCGAATTCCAGGAATGCTTCCACAATCTCATCGAGGTTCAGAGGTTCATATCCGTAAATCTTGGTAATAATGTCGTTGGCGTCCCGAACGTTGATTTCAAGTTTTTCCACCAGCACTTTGCGGTTCAGGAGATCGACGATACGGATGCCGACACGGGCGGCTTTGTCACGGTAAGCGGGACCGATGCCTCTCCCGGTGGTGCCGATCGAATTTTTGCCCTTGTATTTTTCCGCCGCCTCATCGAGAAGTTTGTGATAGGGCATGACGATATGCGCTTTCTGGCTGATAAAGAGCCTTCCATCGACATCTATTCCCCGCTTTTTCAACTCGGCGATTTCATTCATCAGCGCCGAAGGATCGACTACCACACCGTTGCCGATTATACATATTTTATCCGGGTACATGATGCCTGCCGGGATGAGATGGAATATGAATTCATTGCCATCGACAATCACCGTATGACCGGCATTCGCCCCGCCCTGAAAACGAACAACATAATCGGCGTCAACAGCAAGAAAATCAACAATTTTTGCTTTTGCTTCATCTCCCCACTGGGAACCAACTACAATTTTTACCGACATGGCGCTCCTCAGAAACAGGCAAAAAAAATCTTCGAGCGCTTTGCTCGAATTACATCATATGATACAGTTGAACTGAGAGAGAGTCAAGAGAAAAAATGAGCGTTTTTGGATTGCAAACGTAGGGCATCAGAATATATTCAATACTGTCCGGAAACGGACAGTACATGTACGAAACCGGACAGTTTATAACCTTCACATAAAACATAGAATAGTATAACTATTTGATTTTATACAATATATAATACTGGCATATTATTTGCTACAT
The DNA here is from genome assembly GCA_030692375.1 of Candidatus Latescibacter sp. NCBI lineage: Bacteria > Pseudomonadati > Candidatus Latescibacterota > Candidatus Latescibacteria (ex Chuvochina et al. 2023) > Candidatus Latescibacterales > Candidatus Latescibacteraceae > Candidatus Latescibacter > Candidatus Latescibacter sp. The sequence continues at coordinate 4,662 of JAUYCD010000103.1, forward strand.
AAATTATACATGACGATATTTTATTGCGTTTCTTTTCAAATTAGATGCCGAAACAAGTTCGGCATGACACGTGTCATCCTGAACTCGTTTCAGGATCTAAACAATCAAAACATGCGCAATTATTTATGTCGTTATATATAGCATTGCAACACTCATTAGAGTATACTGTATAATAAGAATCCACCTGAACAGATGCAGGAGGAATGGTCATGAAATTATTTCACATCCTCGTTCTGGTTTCCTCTATCATTTTCTTCTCTCCTTATGTCTTCGCTGAAGGAGTATGGAATGTTTATACCGATTGCAACCGAGTTTACGATATGTCGGTTAATGGCCAGGTGGTCTGGTGCGCCACTTCCGGCGGAGTGGTGCGCTGGAACGGGGCTGACGGCTCGGCAGTGAGATATACTTCTTTGGACGGCCTCCCCGGAAATTTTGTAACAGCCATAACGATAGACCATTCCGTCGTTATATGGTGCGGCAGCGACTGGGGCGGAATTGCCTCTTTTGAAGGTTCAGCATGGAAGTTCCACCCCAATGACAGCCTCTCCGGCCAGTGGGTTGAAGAAATAGCGGCGGATAAAGACAACAACCTGTGGATCGCCTCATACCGTCTGTGGTTTTTTGACCGTAAAACGAAAAAATATAATAAGTATCAAATGACAGGGCCGGTGAATGCATTGGCAATTGACGGAGAGAATGTACTGTGGCTGGGAACGGATAACGGCGCGGCAAGTTTTGACGGAACAGCATGGAAAACGTATACTGTGCAGAACGGCCTGGCGGATAATCATGTAAATACTGTGGCCGTGGATAAAAAAGAGGTAAAATGGTTTGGGACGAATCGTGGTGTTACGAGCTTCGACGGAACGATATGGAAAACTTTTACCCTGGAGAACAGCAAGATACCTGGTCGGGTATATGACATTTCTTTTGACGCCGGGAACAATGCATGGTTCGGCACAACCAAGGGCTTGTCTTTTTTTGACGGTGTTTCCTGGAAATCGTACACGCCGGAGAACAGCGGCCTTGAGGTCGGTGA
>JAUYCD010000104.1 GCA_030692375.1 Candidatus Latescibacter sp.
ATATAGGCGTTACTGAAAATGGCGTAAAAGTAGATACCAATCTTGAGACAAGTGGGCGTTATCATTCTAACTGGCTGAATATGATGTATTCTCGCCTCTTGCTTGCAAGACAACTTTTAAAAGATGACGGAGTAATCTTTATTTCAATTGGAAATGAAGAAGTTCACCATTTACGAAAAATGTGTGATGAAATATTCGGTGAAAATAACTTTATTGAATGTATTACTTGGAATAAACGAGTTCCTAAAAACGATAAAGGTATTGGAAGTATACATGAATACATTGTTATTTATGTAAAAGACTCTTCGTTCAAGCATGAATTTACGATGCGTAAAAACGGACTTGAAGAGATAGAAGAATTTATTGCCAAGCTCAAAAACAATGCAACACCACTTAATGAAGCTGAGGAAGAAATACGAAAGTTATATAGGAAAAAAGATTATGATCGTGGAATTACTTTGTATAATTCTCTAAATGAACAATATCGATTGTGGGGCAAAATCAATATGAGTTGGCCCAACGCAAATTCATTTGGTCCAAGATATGAAGTAAAACATCCGATGACTGGTAGACCTGTAAAAATTCCAGATAGGGGTTGGCGTTGGAAAGAAGAAACCTTTAATGATGCTGCTGGCATTAAAAATGGTAACTATGAATCCATAATTAAGTTACATGATGGAACATTTATGTGTGGAAAAATATGGTTTGATAAAGACGAAACAACACAAGCTAGTTCCATAACTTATTTTGACGAAGTAGATAGATTTTTATTACGTTCGATTTTATCAACAAAAAGTGATGGTGGCATTGAAATCGAAAATATTTTTGAGGGAAAAAGCTTTTTCTCATATCCGAAACCAACAACTCTTATCAAGAGTTTAATCGATTCTTATCAGGAAGATAATAATATTATATTAGACTTCTTTGCCGGTTCAGGTACCACAGCACATGCTGTTATAGAACTTAATCGAGAAATCGGAGGCAATCGCAAATTCATCCTCGTCCAAATTCCAGAACTTACAGACGAAAGCTCCGAAGCATATAAGTCCGGCTACAAAAAAATCTCCGACATAACAATTGAACGTAACAAGCGCGTAATTCAGAAAATCGAAAAAGAAGAAGCGGAAAAGCAACCTTCATTACTTGATTCAGATAAAAAGCCTTTTAAAACAGGCTTCAAGGTCTATAAACTCGCCAAATCAAACTTCCCTCGTGTTGAATTTGTTCCCGACCCCGCTAAAACTGAAGAAGAAAATCTGGCCTTGCTTAATAAATACATAGACGAAAAAGAAGCCATGTTCCTTGCAATGGTTGATGAAAAAAATATTTTCGATGAAGTGCTGATGAAAAATGGTTTTATGCTCAATTATTCAAAGGTGAAATTGGATGATTTTTCAAAAAACAATGTTTTTCAAATTAAAGACGATTTCAAAGAGTGTCTTATCTGTATGGATATTACAATTCAGAAGGAAACTTTAAAAGAATTGGAACCATTCAAAGACAATATCTTTATCTGCCTTGAGCGTGCGCTTGATACAACGATGAAATGGAATTTAAAGCATTTGCTCGGTGACAAGTTGATTGCATTTTAGAAAGGGGATGTATTCTGCCTCTACAATCTCCTATCAAGTATCAACAGGTGGTCTGTCCCCTTCGTCCCATAAGTCCTTTTCTGCCCCCTCTCACATCCCTCGTCCTATTCGTCCTACCTGTCCAATTTGTCCTACTCCTCTCATTCTTTCCATTCTTTCCATTCCTCTCATTCCATTTTTCAATTCCCCTTCCCCCATGTCAAGGAATTTATTTTACACCGATGTAAATATTTATCTTGACAAAGCCTTCTCTATATACTATCTTTGACGAAAATGTGTATTGCGGTTTTTTTGTTTCGTTCCGCACATTCGTCTCATATGTCCTTTTCGTCCCATTCAAAGCAACTCGATTTTATCGCCTTTTTTATTTTATCCGAAAGGCAACATACGTTATTATATATGCATACAATCATAACATACGTTTTCTTTGGAGGTTTGCGATGCATTATTCGAAAAATGAATTGAAGTTTCTTGAACTCGTTCGCCAGAACTATTATACGGTATTAGAAAATGGCGAGATTTACAGGACATTATGCAAGTTCTGCAGATCGGATTGTTTTAACAAAGTGTTAGTTAGCTCCGATAAGAGAGGTTATTGCACTATTAAATTCCCTTACAAAAAGAAAGTATACGGCGCTTTTGTCCATAGAATTGTCTATAGTTTTTTCCATGGCGAAATTCCGGATGGTATGCAGATCAATCATATCGATGGCAATAAGGGGAATAATGCCCTTTCGAATCTTGAAGTAGTTACTCCCAAAGAAAATACTAGACATGCCATCCATGTAATAAAAACCATGAAAAATCACGGAATCAACCATTATAGAGCTTGCCTCAAACCGGCAGATATCGCTAAAATCTTATATTTCCATCATCGCCGTACCTATTCATCCATAGATCTCGCCGCCATGTTTGGTGTTTCAAGAGGCTATATCATGGAAATTTGCAGATTAGAGAAGTGGCGCTGTCTTTTCGGTAAAGAATACATTCTTTCTGGTGCAGGTTATTTTGGAAAAAAGAAAGCCGGCATTTAATCTTTTAACTTGTCCTACCCGTCCTACCTGTCCTATCTGTCCTTTACTATATCTTGTAGAGGTTTAGCATACTAACCCCCATACATTGTGCAAAAGATGAAAGGGAGCGACTAATTATTTTTTCATTTTTACATAAAATAGTTGCATCTTTTTTTTCATTTTATCGTATATTATGCAGCAATTCGGACACATAGTCCGAACACTGCGGTTCATGTATCTTAACCCTATAATTTTTAATCAGTTAAGATTGGACGAAAAAACGATGAATGAAAAGAAGCCGCAGGGGAAACCTCCCCACCGAGGCAAAAATGGAAAAACGAGAAAAATCTTAGGGCCGGTGCCCAACCTTGAAGAACACGTTCACCCCGACTGGTGGAGAGGAATCTTCAATCCGCTCTACCTGAAAACCGACGGGGATATTGTTGACGACCGCAATATTACTCGTAATGAAGTGGACATGTTCTCCTCCATCCTGAACCTCTCCTCCGAAGACAGAATTCTGGACCTTTGCTGCGGTCAGGGACGTCATTCCATCGAGCTTGTATCCAGGGGATTCAAGCATGTGGAAGGCATAGACCGCTCCCACTATCTCATACAGCGCGCCAAATCCAACGCCAAAAAAGACGGGCTCAAAGTAAGATTCCGCGAGGGCGATGCCCGTAAGCTTCCTTTCGCTCCCGACGCATTCATTACGGTCATGATTCTCGGAAACAGCTTCGGCTATTTCGAGACAGTTCAGGACGACCTTCGGGTGCTCAAGGAAGTATTTCGCATCCTCCAGCCCTGGGGGAAGCTCCTGATCGATATCGCCGACGGCGATTATCTGCGTGAGCATTTCCAGCCCCGCTCATGGGAATGGATCGACAAAAAGATGTTTGTATGCCGCGAGCGCTCCCTTTCCGCTGACGGCGACCGTCTCATCTCCCGTGAAGTGATAACCCATGTAGAAAAAGGAGTCATCGAAGACCAGTTCTATGCCGAGCGTCTGTATACATCGCAAAAACTGGTGGAACTGGTGCGGAGCGCCGGGTTCTCCGATTTCTCCGTGCACGGGGAAATCTCATCGGTCACAAACCGCAACCAGGACCTGGGCATGATGGAGCACCGTACCATCATCACCGCGATGGCGCGGAAAGAATGGACCCCGGTGAAACGGAAGCCGAAAGAGGCGGTGAAAAACGTGATGGTAGTGATGGGCGATCCCCACAAGCCGGATGCCCTGAAACCGCTCGCTATTTTCGACGACGATGATTTTTATACCATCAACCAGTTGACCACCGGGCTCCGTGAGCTGAAAGGATACCGGTTCAATATCCTCAACAATCATGACACCCTCATCGAGGATCTCATCAAGCTGAACGGGAAATTCGACCTGGTGATGAATCTCTGCGATGAGGGGTATAACAACGATCCCCGCAAGGAACTTCATGTTCCCGCCCTGTTTGAGCAGTTGAACATTCCTTACACCGGCGCCGGGCCGCAGTGCCTGGCTTATTGCTACGACAAGTCGCTCGTGCGCGGCATCGCCAAGGAGATGGGTATTCCGGTTCCGGAGGCTTTCTTCATCAAACCGGAGGATACCACATTCGAGCTTCCTTTCGGGTTCCCGGTGATTGTGAAACCGAATTTCGGCGATTCAAGCTTCGGAATCACCCAGCGCAGTGTGGCTAACAACTTCGAGGAGCTCCTGAACGCCATCTCGGAGATTCGGGAGAAGTTCGGGTACGAGAAACCCATCCTGGTCGAGGAGTTCCTGATCGGGAAAGACCTGAGCGTGGGCATCATCGGCAACGCCCCTTCGTCGTACACCGTGCTTCCCATCACCGAGGAGGATTATTCCGAGGTGCCGGAAGACCTGCCCCGTATCTGCGGGTATGAGGCAAAATGGTCGCCGGATTCGCCTTATTGGAAGATCAAATCCATTCAGGCGGATATTCCCGATGAAACGGAGAAAAACATCGTCGAATGGTGCGCCAAACTGTACGACCGTCTTGAATGCCGCGACTATGCCCGTCTGGACTGGCGTCTGGACGGCGACGGAAACCCCAAGCTCCTCGAGGTGAACCCCAATCCCGGCTGGTGCTGGGACGGTCATCTGGCCAAGATGGCAAAGATCATGGGCATATCCTATTCCGACATGCTCCTTTCCATTCTGCAGGCCGCCGAACAGCGACTGGGAATCCAGACCGATTCGCGGGAGGAAGACCATTCAGGCAGCAATGGAAACGGCAACGGACGGAAACCCGAAACCGAAACCAGGCTGAATGGTATGACGGAAGAATTTGTGGCGATGTAACCCTCACCCCCTGCCCCCTCTCCCGCACGCGGGAGATGGGGGAGAGGAATAGAAATAGATGCCGAAACAAGTTCGGCATGACACGTGCTCTTCGACAAGCTCAGTGCTCGGTCAGCGGGCTCTGAGCCTGCCGAAGAGTCCGCTGCATCCTGAACTCGTAGCCGCTGCGCGGGAACGATAAAACCGTTTCAGGATCTAAATGTGCAATCACAATTAAACCTGACCGACTGCATGTCAAGGTTAGTTTCCTTTATCATCTTATGCTTCAATATGCTGCAAATTATATTCTCCTGCTAAATAATTCGCATTTTCCCCTTGACAAAATTCAAATTCCCTGCTTTATTATTTAATAAGCTAATTAATTCGCACATAATTTTTCCCTGGAGAATCCCTATGGCGCGCCGAAAAACCCGCACATTCACCGAAGTGGAACTGGAATTCATGCGTATCCTCTGGGACAGGGGCGAAGCCGCTCCCGAAGACATCCGCGACTCCCTTCTGGCAAACGGGCGCTCCCTCTCCGGCGGCTCCATCCGCAATGTGCTCGCCATCATGCAGGAAAAGGGGTATGTCGCCCGCCGCAAGGAGGGCAAAGCATTCCTTTATCGCGCGAAAATCCGTGAGGAACAGGCCCGCGAGGGCATGGCCCGCAATCTCCTGGAAAATGCCTTTGCCGGTTCTGAATCGCTCCTCGTGGCCTCGCTCCTGGAGCGTCGCGACATCCGCCCGGAAGAACTCGAAAAAATCGAGCTTCTTATTTCCGACCGCCGGAGGAGGGAAAAGTCATGAACGCCTTGAGTCTTCTCACATCGCTGGACAGCGCGGGATACACTGTCCTGCGCATACTCCTCTCCGTGCTCTGGCAGTCAACCATTGTGCTCGCGGCAGCAGGAGCGCTCACCTGGTTTCTCCGAAAGAGGGGGGACAAGGTGCGTCATATAATTTGGACCGGAGCGGTTTGTATTCTCCCCCTATTGCCGCTGCTCACCTGGGTTTCTACGCAACTCGGTTCCCCCCGTGCGGAGATTCAGGTTTTCCGGCCTTACACAGCTCCTGCGGCACAAATGAGAGACTTTTCTTCAAAATCGCCATTATCTTTTACTCAAGGACACAATCAGGACATAAAGGACGAAAATAATTCTCTGAGAATTGTCCCATCTGAAAATAGGCCGCTCACCCTATCGCTTCTCGATTATCCCTGGGCGCTGGGACTGGCCGGGTACCTGCTTCTTGTCTTTGCGCTTCTCTTCTTGATAGCTGTCGGGCGGCTCCGTATCAGGCGATGGATTCTCGATGGCGAGGCGATAATCGATCCCCGTGTGCTGGATACATTCCGGGAAGCGGGCGCGCTCCTGAGCCTCCGGCGGGAATACCCGGTCATCGAACAAAAAACCGTACTCGCGCCGGTCGCCTGCCGGGTTTTCCGCCCGGTCATCATCCTGCCGTCCGAATTCGCTACAGATCTCACCGATGCCGAGCTCCGGGCGGTGGCTTTCCATGAGCTTATGCATGTCAAGCGCCGCGATACGCTCATCTTCGCCCTGGTTTCTTTCATCCGGGCAGTGTTCTTTTTCCAGCCTCTCGTGTGGTTCGCCGGCAGCCTCATTTCCTACCTGGCGGAGCTTGCCTGCGACAGCGCGGTGATTGACTCTCAGGGCGATCCTACCGCCTACGCCGAATTCCTCACCCGTATCGCCTTACGCCTTCCCGACCGCGCGCTTTCCACCGAACTCGCCGCGGGAATACTGTTCACCAAAAGCAGTTTCTTCTTACGAATCAGGGAAATACTATCCGACCGTCGGGAACAGGTAAAAAAGCTGTCAAGGCTGACGATAGCTGGATTGATATGCGCCGGGGCGATTTCACTGGTGGTAGCGGCGGCGCTGCCGATAGGGGAAGTTACAACAAAGGTGCTTAAAGAAAGCAGTGAAGTAAAAAATGTGACTACAAAGGAGATTGCTCCACTAGCAACTCTAACTGTTCCTGCGCCTCTGGATAGCCTTAAGAGCGTGAAAGAGGAATCTGAAAAAGGAAAAATCAATACTGTCACCATTACCGGTAATGTGATACATGACGGAAAGCAAGTGGCAGGTGCTAAATTTTTTCTATACCATTCTGATCAAGAACATCCAATCAAATCCAAACTTATGACAGAATCAAAAAGTGACGGTAGTTTTTCCTTTGTCATTTCTGACAGCGAGTACGGTTATTGGAACTATGTTTTTGTAACTCACCCAAAATACTCGATCGGATGGAAAGTGCTCAAACCAAATGAGCCTTTGAGTATAGTTCTCAATAACCCTTCCTCGATCAAGGGAAAAGTAATCGATAAGGATAGGAAACCCATTGAGGGTGTAACTATAAAAATGCCGATAATAATGATGCCGGATATTTCTTCCGAACCGAATATATTGACGTCATTAATGGGCACTTCCAATTTTTTTCTCCCCACGTTTATCATTCGTACCTATATGAACGGTTCCTTTGTTTTTAAAAATTTGCCGGAAGGGGCAAAGGTTGACCTCTCGGGAACGAAACCGGGTTATGCACGGTATTCAGGACATGGTGTCTTAGCTGGTTCAGATTTATCTATTGTACTCAGGCCTGAAGGACGAATTTCCGGTAAAGTTATATTCGAAAAAACCGGATTACCGGCGCGAAATGTTGAAATCAGCGCAGGGGGCCTTGGGGATAATTGGGGGGGCAATTCCGGAATTACCAATAATCAGGGAAACTATACTATAACGGAATTATCTGAAGGCTATTATGATGTATTATATACTATACCCACGCCGTTGGATTGGACCGCGGCTGCTATGGAGAGTGTCAAAGTTGATGAAGGCAAAGAAACTAAACGGATAGATTTGAAATTGATTGAAGGAGGTATAATCATCGGAAAGGTGATGGATAGTGAAACCGGCAGGGGAGTGAAACCCAGCAAAAATTCAGAGGTTTCTATATACGGTCCTTCCCGCCCGAAAAGCTTAGGTACTATTCAAAGTGCGCCGGTTCAGCCCGATGGCTCATACCAGATACGGGTTGCGCCGGGGAAGAATTATATCTACCTCCAGACCTTTTCAGGGAAATTAAAAGAGAAGACGCAATTTCACTGGGTGGATGTAAAAGAAGGCGAAACTGTTAAAAATATCAATTTTTTTGTAAAAAAAGACAGCACAGGTACATATAATTCCGATGAAAAAGCAGGCTCACTGAAAAGCATGAAAGAAGAAATGCTTGAGAAAGAAGCTATAGTTATACGGGATGAAAAAGCTGTAAGTGAGATGACCAA
>JAUYCD010000105.1 GCA_030692375.1 Candidatus Latescibacter sp.
AATGAAAGAACCAGTTGAAGATGTTACGGCGGTTGTGTCTTTTCCTGCGCCGGTGAAATGAATTGAAACACCTGGTAGACCTGAGGAGGATTCGATAACTCTACCGGAAACTGAATAAAAAGTTTTTACATCAACGAAAACAGGAACAACGACATTACTATCTGCTACTGTTACAGTCCTGTTCGCCGGATTCATGGAATAATTATTTTTGTAAGGGGTAATAGTATATGCGCCTTCGGGGATGTTTGAAAATGCATACAAGCCGGTTGAATCGGTTATAGCAATAATATTTTTTTCATTTCCGGTCAATCGAACCGAAACATCTGAAAGTCCTGCGCCGGTTTCAAGTACGTGACCGGAAACAGTATAGTTATTCCCCCCATTCAAAACGTTTGATTTTTTGCTACAAGCGCTGAAAAGAACAACGATCCCAGCAAAGAGAACCATAATATGCAAAGAGAATTTTTTCATAACACACTTCTACTGCTATTCTACAAACAAGTATGGGAAAAGATTTATTCAATACTTCTAATATACAACAATCCCGTGAGAAATTATGTGACTTTTCTCACATTCTCTCCGCTAAAAGTAACATTATTTTTTACTTTTTCCTCAAGATGGATCGGGTGTTCAGGTAAAGAGCAGTTACACCAATGTCACGGGGACTTCCCCTCTCCCGTTTTACGGGAGAGGGGAAATGGGGTGGGGGCTTGCCAGTTTCAATCCGAACCCGGCCGGATAACGATCCGAGATAGTTACCGGGAGCCTGCCTGCTGCGCCGGTCTTTCCGGACAGAACATCCAGAACGGCGCTCATCGAAAAATCGGAGATTGAATATGCAGCAAGGAAAGCTTTCAATTCCGGCAGCTCATTGATCAGAAAGGGACTAAAGAAGGATACGCCCACAGTGTTCCGGTTACGGAGGAGCGCCTGGTGAATGAGCTGGACATATTCCCTGGGGATGCGTGAAGCATCTATCCCCGGCGCCGGGTTGATGAAAAAGGTGCAGACCACGATAGCGGCTTCGCTTGACCGGCGCAGCACTTCGTGTGTAATCCGCTTATCCGGTTCCTGGAAGATGGTTACCTGTTTGGCTTCTGGGCAGGCGTTCGCTATTTTGTCGGAGAAGAATGTAGCATCGCTTACCGATTGGGCATCAATGAAATGCAGAAACAGGATGTACTGTTTATTGAAATTCAGAGGCAGTATAGCATCATCATTCCGAAGCAGGGTGATGGATGACTGGACGATATCACGTGCAGTACGGCGGTATTCATCGATTCCGATCCCGGTCAGTATGGGGGAAAGGTTCCGGTCCTGGATGGTAAGCTTCAGAGCATCCTTCATTTTCATGATTTTCAGGGCGGAAGAGTTTATGGCGCTCATCTCCATCTTGCCGAGCTGGGTCTGGGTAATCAGTTGATCGACGAGAGGTGCATTCTTCTCGACATCGTCGGGTAAAATCACCATGTCATTTCCTTCCGCATACGATTCCACCAAAGCGGCAGCCTGGGCGCTGACCGGTGTATTCGAATCATTGCCGACAATTTTTCTGACAACAGGGCCGGTGAAACCAAGCTGTTTTGCAAGGTAATTTTTAACCGGGAGACGAGAAAGACCACTCTCTTCACCTGAAAGGGAAAAGTCATTTCCCATGATCGATAACACTCCGGCGGAAATACCTGATTTAAAAGGGGTAAATTCTCCTGCGGAGTTTCCTTCCAATAGTCTTCCGGGACCGGGGAAATACTTGAGACAGGCTGCCGTTCCCGCTTCCTGGCAGCCTTGAATGAACCGGGTACAGAATTCGGAAACTGCATTCGGGTCGCTGCCGAAACAGTTGATGCTGAAAGCAACGGGATCCGATCTCTGAATGCTGTTGCCCGGGGGAGCGAAAATCCAGTTGATACCCTGCACTTTGGCTTCAAGGCCGGTTATTTTCCCCTCACGGTAAGCCATTTCAGGCGCGCCGGTTGCACCGAGCGCCATCGGTGAAGAAAAGTGGGTGGCGTCTTTGTCCCAAAACCAGGCCCCGCTTTCAAAATCAGCAGCGAAGAGAATCGGTATCTGGGAAAGGCTTTGGATATTTTTCACCACTTCGCGGAGCTTCCCGGCATTAAATTCCAAAACCAGTCTGGGTTTCCAGGATTTTATATCGGAAGCGAAGTATACAGCGCCCGGTCCGCATTTCCGAACCAGGTTCTGAACCTTCTCGCTGTATTCCGGGAGAAGGAAATATCCGATGGGATCGACAGCCAGGCAAAGGGTTTGCCCAAGTTTTTGAGTGTCATTCATGGCAGGGAATACGGTTCCCGCCAAGGTTGCAGCAGGTGCAGTTTCACTTTTCTCACGGTTGCATCCGTTGGAAATCAGAAGCAAAACCATTCCGAGTGAAAGAGTTTTAAGAAGTATGGAAAAAGAATTGCTCATGCCCGTTCCTTTTTGGAAAGATCGAAATAAATGAAGGTGAACATCAGACCGCCCAGTGCAATATAGATAAATCCATGTATCGCCGGTCCCAGTATCAGCCTCCCGATACCGAACAGGAAAAACCACACGCTGAAAGCGCCTAAAATCCAGTTTAGAAAATCGAGTCCGATATGCGGTTTTGGATGGATCAGCTCTTCTTTCGGGATACGGTCTGATATTTTTTTCCAGAGCCTGCCGCCTGGCTGCACACGGCGATAGAAAGCTTCAAGATGCTCAACGGGAACCGGCCTGGTAAGAAAAGTAACGGTGACCCAGGCGGCGGTGGAGATGAGCGTTGTCACCATCATGAGAACGGTGAACCCCTTGTTCGTATCGGTGTTGAATCCCATGAGCATGAGCGCCGCGGAGACTACGAGCGAGGTCGCCATGGCGGTAACTTCGCTCCATGCATTCACCCTCCACCAGAACCAGCGCAGGATGTAAACCAGTCCGGTTCCCGCTCCGATAGTCATGAGGAATTTGAACGCCCCTACGATTGTGGACATCATGGATGTCACGATTGCGGAGACAATGAGCAAGAGCACAGTAGTGATCCGTGCGACCATCACGTAGTGTTTTTCTCCTGCGTTTTTATTCAGGAATCTCATGTAAAAATCGTTGACGATATAAGAGCTGCCCACATTCAGGTGTGTAGAGATGGTTGACATGAACGCGGCGGCGAACGAGGCGATCAGAATTCCCCGGTAATAAGGCGGCAGGTGAGCGATCATTACCTGCACATAGCCGCCTTCCGCATCCTTGGCATTGGGGTATAGAATTATGGAAACCAGGGCTACCAGTATCCAGGGCCAGGGACGGAGAGCATAGTGGGCGATATTGAACCAGAGAGCAGCGAGGAGCGAATTTTTCTCATCCTTCGCCGCGAACATACGCTGGGCGATGAATCCGCCACCGCCGGGTTCCGCGCCGGGATACCAAGCTGCCCACCAGATAACACCGATATAGACGAATATGGTGGAAAGCGGCATCCAGGACCCGTCGAGCCGGGGAAAGAAATTCAGCACATCGGCGCCGAGCGGGGAAGCAGCGGATACCTGAGTCTTCAGAGCTTCTATGCCTCCTACCGCATGCACCGCCCAAAAAGCGAGGATTATCGAGCCGATCATGGCGATAATGAACTGGAAAAAATCGGTTATTACCACACCCCAGAGGCCGCTGAAAGAAGAATAAATCACGGTGATCACCAGACAGATGGCCACCGCAGTCCATTTATCGATCCCCATGGTCATGGACATGATCTTCGCCATGGCCAGGGTGACCCAGCCCATGGTGATGCAGGTGATGGGGAGCGCAAGGTAAAGAGCGCGGAATCCGCGGAGAAAAGCCGCCGGCTTGCCGGAATACCGGAGCTCGATGAATTCCACATCGGTAATAACCTCGGCGCGCCTCCAGAGCCTGGCATAGAAAAAAACGGTCAGGATGCCGGAAAGCGCCATGTTCCACCAGAGCCAGTTTCCCGCTATCCCGTCACGGGCCACCATGCCGGTTACCGCAAGCGGAGTATCCGCAGCGAAGGTTGTGGCCACCATGCTCGTGCCGACCAGCCACCAGGGAAGACTTCGCCCGGAAACAAAAAAGCTCTTCACCGAGGCGCCCGCCTTACGGGTGTAAACGATTCCTACCACGAGCGAGGCGACAAAGTAGAGAGCGATAAAAGACCAGTCAATCCAGTTCAGAATCATGGGTAATTCCCCCCTGAGGTTTTTTCATGAAAAGAATGTTTCAAATTACGGGTTTTTAACGATGTTTGTCAATACCAAGTTTATATCCGTTGCCTCATCCTAATTATTTTCCCTGCTTCACTGTCCTCTTTCACTCGTAACTGTCCGAATTCGTACACATACTGTCCGATAACGGACACAAAACGGACAGTTTAAAATGGTAAAGGTGGGGATAAAAACCATAAGCGCAAAATAAACAATAAGATAAGATTTCCGGCACACTTATTGCATCTAATATGAACAGCTCCGTTGCTTGTTCACTCGGAGCACTCACCCAACCATACCACCAAGAGGAGGCTGTATGCAGAAGTCAGGAATCATCATCGCCCTTTTATGCTTATGGAGCACTGCGGAAGCATTCTCAAGTGAGCTTCCCGTTCTCTGGCTCCAGGAAGGCTCTATAGGATGCAATCTCAATGTCTGTGCGTTGGGCAATTATTCCGGAAATATTCCATTGAATCATCCTGTTAATTGTATCAATCCGATAGGGACTCAAAATGATCGTTATGGAGGTACGCCACCGGGGCCGACGAATAGTCCCATTGGGGGCGTTAATCAAATCTACGATGATTGTCGGACCATGAATGACGGTGGTTTCATTTTCCATGCATATGCAGTTGACTCCAACGGGTATGTATGGGACGCCACGGCAAAATATGATACCGGGTCGGATCCGGATCATGTGACGGGATCAGATCCCGGATGCGGAGATGTTACTTCTCCTTCTTCTACATGGACACTTCCAACGAATGTTTTGGAATCAACTTATCAAACAAATCTGCTGGATTCATTTCCTGAGTGGTCCGCGACTTCTCCCACTCGCCAAATCCTTTATTTCAGCGTTGATTAATGGAGGAAACTGAAATGATAAAGAAATATATTCTGATTCTTCTTATGGGGATGATCTTCATGAGGGTTCCTGCTCTTTTCGCTGCTGATGATTTTGATTTTGAAAATTGGCCAGGTAAGAATGGATTAATCAGGGCTAACATTGAGTTTCCCGTCGGCCCTTTTCTCGGGTATGGAATAACTATTCATTCTGATTTAATTCCCTGGTATCTCTGGCTGAATCTGCAAGAAAATTCAACAATGTTTTATGGTGAAATAAAGATTGACATTTATCCCACCATCGAAGAAGCACAAAGGCAAATGCTGTGGCACTTTTACTATCTTCAAGTTCCCTATCGTCTGAAACGACTCCTTAATTCTCCCATAGGGGATGTGGTATTTGGTCTGGACAATAAAACAACTCGCAGCCTTTTCTTTACCCGTGCAAATGTGATGGTTCAAATCGAATCACTAATAACAAACACAAAAGCCTACGATGAGCTTCCGGAGAAGATCGATGCGATTATTCAGAATTCACCGATCTGGAAGCAGGGGGACCCGAGACCGCAACTCATAGTATCGGAAGAATTCAAAAAGGCTTTTCCGTCACCTCCACGGTGAATTTGGAAGACGCCGCCGCGGAGGCCCCTCAAGTCTTCACCCTGCGCCAGAACACGCCGAACCCGTTCAATCCGGCGACTGCGATAAGCTATACCCTCAGGAAATCTTCGCCGGTAAGCCTGAAGGTGTACGATCTCCTCGGGCGGGAGGTGGTCTCCCTGTCAGAAGGAGAAAAACCCGCCGGAGAGCACCGTGTTGTATGGAATGGCTCGGACAGCAAGGGAAAGCAGGTTTCTTCGGGAGTATACCTCTACCGGCTTATAGCCGGAGGAAGAGAGGAAACGCGGAAGATGCTTTTGGCAAGGTAAATAGCAGAGAGGTATCCTATGTGAATAAAGGCGGCTGGAAAATTGCCGCCTTTTTTTTATAAATGTTGCATTGAGATGACCTGCATTTTACTTTATCTTAACTACATAAAAAAAAGCTAATCCTTGATTATAAAGGAAAATTTACCATGACACTATCACCCGAAATTTCTCCCTACCTGGCCCTTCGGATTCTCAAAGAAGGCAACGCACGGTTCGTTTCCGACAGACTTGAACACCCGCATTCCGGAATCTTGCGCCGTAACGAGATGGCCGGAGGCCAGCATCCGTTTGCGGCTGTTGTTGCCTGTTCCGATTCACGGGTTCCCCCGGAGATCATTTTCGACCGTGGAATCGGGGATTTGTTCGTGGTTCGGGTCGCAGGCAATATCCTGGAGCCGGCAGGACTGGGCAGCCTGGTGTTTGCAGTGAGACATCTGGACTGTCCGCTCATCGTGGTCATGGGGCATGAGTCGTGCGGCGCGGTGAAAGCCTCTCTTGCTCCGGACACCGATTTGATCCGTGAACCGGTAGCGGTAATCCGGATTGCCGAGATGATCCGTGAAAATATTCCGGATACCATATCCCGGCGCTCGAAGATTGTGGATATCACTGCTGCCGCTGTAAAAGAAAATGCGGGAACTGTTGCGAAACAAATTGAAAGCGAGCCTTTCCTGGAACAGAAGGTAGCCGAAGGTGCAGTCGCAGTAAAAATGGCTTATTATTCGTTCGCGACCGGAGTGGTATCCTGGCTGTAGGATGATGCGGCAAAAAAATCCGGTTATTTTTTTTATACATGACGACATATTTTATTTCGTTTCTTTTCAAAATAGATGCCGAAACGGTTTCACCGTTCCCGAGAAACGGCAACGATTTCACCGTTCCCGAGAAACGGCAACGGTTTCATCGTTCCCGCGAAGCGGCAACAAGTTCGGCATGACATATATATCCTTGCGTCATATGAGGAAAAAAAGTATATTTGATTTTTAAAAATCAGACGAACACAAGGGGATGATTCTAAAATGAATGAAATGAAAACTAAAGCTCAGGAATCGGAAGTAGTTCGGGGATTGCAGGATGTAGTCGCCGCTGAAACGGATATTTCCTATGTGGACGGAGCAAACGGTGATCTCTATTATAAGGGATATAATATTCACGACATTGCAGACACTGCCTCGTATATGGAGGTTGCATACCTTCTCCTGAATAGTGATATGCCCACTGTGAGCCAGATGGATCAATTCCGTCTCCAGACCGTTTCCGAGATGCGTCTTCCAACTCAGCTCATCCAAATGATGGAGATCATGCCTCCTTCCGGTCATCCTATGGATGTGCTGCGGACCACAGTATCGGCGCTTTCCTGTTTCGATCCTGATGCGGTAGATAACTCTGAAGGGGCGAACCGCCGTAAGGCAATACGTCTTATAGCGCAGATTCCCACCATTGTTGCGCACCTGTATCGTATTCGTCACAATAAAAACCTTCTTTCGCCGGACCCTCATATCAGCATGGCGGCCAACATTCTGTATATGCTGCACGGGCGAATTCCCTGCGATGCGCATATTCGGGCGATGGATCAGCTCCTGCTTTTGCATGCCGACCACGGTCTTAATGCATCGACATTTGCTGCGCGGGTCACCGCCTCCACACATGCCGACATGCACGCAGCCATAACCTCGGCCATCGGGACTCTCAACGGCCCCCTGCACGGCGGCGCCAATGAGCGGGTTATGAAAATGCTGAAGGAGATTAACAATGTAGATGAAGTTGAAGAATACATCCACTCCATGCTTGCCCAGGGCCAGCGGGTTATGGGTTTTGGTCACCGGGTTTACAAAAAAGAGGATCCCCGCGCCAAGCATTTACGGAAATCCTCTGAAGAACTGTGCAATTTATCCGGCGATAAAAAGTTCTTCACTATCGCTCACCGTATAGAAAACATTGTGCTGGAGAAAAAGGGAATATATCCGAATGTGGACTTCTATTCGGCCACAGTCCAGCATGCGCTCGGTATCCCGGAAGAATTTTATACCACCATTTTTGCCTCTTCCAGAATATCCGGCTGGGTGGCGCATGTTCTGGAACAGTATCACGACAACCGGCTGATTCGCCCTACATCCAAATATATCGGAACTTTTAACCGTAAATTTATGCCAATTTGCGAACGCTGAAATAGAAGATGAGGCCAACTTTCGGAATTAAAGGCGGCGCTGCGGGAGGCGGGATTCATATACCCGCTGGTTGGTGAAATGCACACGATGCCGGGTTTACCCACAGTACCGGCCGGGGCTGGAATCGATATTGATGAAGAAGGCAGAATTACCGGATTGTTCTAAAAAGTCATGCGTTTTCGTCTATATGATAGGGAAACCTTTATAAAGATGGGGATTGTTAAATGATTAAGTTTATTCACGCAGCTGATATTCATTTAGACAGTCCTTTATGCGGGTTGAGTCGATACGATGGAGCGCCGGAAGAGGAAATTCGCCAATCCACACGCAAGGCATTGGAAAACCTGGTGGCAAATGCGATAGAAGACAAAGTGAATTTTGTCCTTATTTCTGGCGATCTTTATGATGGAAACTGGAAAGATCATAATACAGGACTTTATTTTACTAAACAGATGTCTGAACTTCGAAAAGCCGATATTAAAGTTTTTATTATTGCAGGAAATCACGACGCGCAAAGTGTTATGACAAAATGCCTAAAATTACCAGATAACGTTTATCAATTCTCCACAAAACATCCAGAAACTCAACATCTTGATAATATAGGTGTGGTAATTCATGGACAGGGTTTTCCAACACAAGCAGTCACCCGCGATCTCTCAATGTCATATCCACCAGTTGTATCAAATGCATTAAATATTGGTATGTTGCATACAAGTATAAATGGACGTGAGGGACATGATAATTATGCACCCTGCACAGTTGAAGGTTTAGTACAAAGGGGATATGATTATTGGGCATTGGGGCATGTTCATAACAGGGAGCAGATTGAAGCTGAACAACAAATATGGTTCCCGGGAAATATTCAAGGACGCCACATACAAGAAACTGGTTCAAAGGGTTGTTTACTAGTAACAGTAGACGATTCCAGAGAGGTGAGTGTGGAGTTTCGTGAGTTGGATGTCTTGCGATGGGATAAACTTTATGTTGATGTTTCAAAAGCGCAGAATCCTGATGATTGTCTTGATTTCTTTCGTAATCAGTTGTCGAATAGACTTAAGAAAAGTAATGGACACATATATGCCCTGCGAGTAATTGTTACCGGCGAGAGTGTGGCCCATGAATCAATCTCGTCCCGCCCCACAAGTTTCCTTAATGATATAAGGTCGATAGCTATCGATCATGGTGATGGTAATGTCTGGATTGAAAAACTGGTTATAAGTACCCGCCCTGATATGATGTACGACAAGGTACAATTAGAAGGACCACTTGGGGAATTATCGCAGATTTTTGATTCATTTCACACTGACGAATCAGCACTTAAAGAACTAATTAATGAACTTGATCCTCTAATAAAAAAGCTGCCTCATGAACTCTGTGAAGGTATGAAATCTCTTGATATGGAAAAGCCTGAAAAAATGAAGGTAATCCTGAGACAGGTTCAGCCTATGCTTTTAACAAAGTTACGAGATCCGGAGGCCACATTATGAGGATTCAGAAACTATACCTGGATGCTTTTGGGCCTTTTACAAATTATCCCCTAGATTTATCGAATGGCAAAGAAGGTCTCCACATCATCTACGGCCCAAATGAAGCCGGTAAAAGTTCTGCTCTTCGTGCTATTTCACAGCTTCTTTTCGGCATTCCTCCTCGTTCAACCGACGACTTCGTTCACCCCCATAATTCTATGTGTATTGGAGGAACAATAAGCGATGGAGTACGGACTCTGAATATTAATCGAAGAAAAGGAAATAAAGGCACACTCAGAAATAGGGATACCGATGAAGTTTTAGAAGAATCTGCACTTGATCTTTTCCTTGGTGGAATAAATAAGGAAACATTTGAAATTGTTTTTGGCCTGAGCCATAATAATCTGGTTCAAGGCGGTCGGGATATAGTAGAGGGTAAGGGCAATGTGGGTGAAGCGCTTTTTGCTGCATCGGCAGGACTTGGGAATCCAAGAATAGTTCTGGAGAGCTTAAAAAAAGAAGCTGAAGAACTGTTCAAACCATCAGGTTCAAAACCAAAGATCAATGCTTCGATAAGCAAACTCAGCGAAGTTCGCAAAAACCTTAAAACAAAACAACTGCGCCCTAGTGATTGGAGTGATAAGGATAAGGAACTCCATCTTGCAATTGAGTCAAGAGATAATATTGAGAGAATTATTCGTGAGACAAGGGCTGAAAAAAACCGGTTTAAACGAATGTTGGATGCTTCCCCGTATGTCGCAAAATATTCTGAACTTATGGAGCAGTTGAGGCCGGTTGCCAATGCTCACTTGTTGCCCGAAGATTTTGACGATAAATTCAGAGATTTGCTTAATAAAGAAGAAAAAGTTTTGGGAATGAAGCAAGTTGCAGATGAAGATTTGAAATCATACGAAGAAGCCTTGGATAAACTTTCAATCAATGAAACAGTTTTAATCCAGGAAAATGAAATAGAACATTTATACAAACTTTATGCAACTAATACAAAAGCTTTGCGTGACAGCCATGAAATCCTTGAACCGCAACTTCATCTTCTTGAAAAACAGGCGATTGAAACCCTCGAACTATTTCGTCTCGGCGTAAAAGTGGATGCAATACCTTCTTTGCGGATTAAACCATCATTGCGTAGCCGTATTATCGATTTGGGACAAAAGAATGTATCTGTTAAGAATCGTTTTGATGACGCGGTGGATTCTCTCGAAAAGTTGAAAATTAGAAGAAGTAGTGTTATGGCTTCATTAGAAAATATAGAACTACTTGCAGATCCGGATGAACTGGAAAAAACAATTAAGCGTATTCGCAAATCAGGTGATATAGAAGAACGTATTCGTGAAAAACAAAAAAATGCCCTTGTTGCTAAAGATGATATTTTAGTGGGAATTACTCGACTCGGGTTGTGGAATGGTGCTATGGAAGAACTGGAATTATTGGCTATACCATCTTCCGAGACTATTGAACGATTCAGAGGAGAATATGCGCGATTAGACAATGATCTTAAAAAATCAAACGACCGAAAAAATGAAACCGAAGATGAGTACAATAAAGTTGTAGGCCAAATATCCGATCTCAAGCAGGAACATAACATACCTAATGAAATATTACTTCGCGAGTATCGAAATAGTCGAAACTCCTGCTGGCGACTTGTACGTCAGGAATGGGAAAATGTAACTCCTCCAGGAAGATTACAAACACAAAATGTAAGTCAGGTTCTTACGAAACTTGGTGTGCCGGAAAAAACGATGGAAAATCTTGCTGATACTTATGAGTTTATCACTTTGGAGACGGACGGTGTTTCCGATAGATTAAGGACCGAGGCCGATCGAGTGGCAAAACTCGCACAGTTGGAGGCAAGGAAAGTCAGCCTCAAGAAAAAAAATGAGGATTTAGTCATTGAACATAACAATATAGAAGCTGAATATAAAAAATGTGAAATGGCTTGGAGTGAGTTATGGAGTCCTCTCGGAATTGAAACACGGTCTCCTAAAGAAATGGCACAATGGGCGCGTAACCAAAAAGAGTTGGCTGACAGCATTGGGGAATTTCGATCATTAATGGCGGAAATCAATAAGTTTGAATCGTTAATGAAAAATAACCTCAATGAACTGAGAATTGATTTAGAATCTTTGGATAAAACTGTAAACCGTAATGATGAATCTCTGGCTGTATTATTAGACCGAGCGGAAAGTAAAGTTTCTTTATATAAGAAAAAAATTGAAGAGCGTACCCAGCTTGAAAAAACTCTAAAATCTTTAGACACAAAAGAAATACCTGAAGCTGAACTATCGGTAGCTGAATCTAAAGAAAAACTTGCAGCCTGGGTAAATGAATGGGCGGAAGCGATGAATGCTTTAGGAGAAAACAACAATATTTCTCCAAGCGAAGCCAATGCCATTGTACAACAGATTGATAATTTAACTGTATTATACGATAGAATTGATGGATTTAAAACTCGTATCGATCAGATTAATGAAGAGGACCGTCATTTCAGGGACGAAGTAAGGAAGTTGGTTAAAGTGGTTGAGATTGACACCGCTGGTTTGTCAGAAGAACATGCTATTCAAAAACTATACAACGAATTGAAGAATAATCGCTCAAGCAAATCAGAATTTGATACTCTTAGAAATCAATCAGCCCAGGCAAAAAAACGGATAGGTGATTCAAAAGATAAATTGACTCAAATACGTGAAGGGATAGCTGCTTTATGTCGTGAAGCTCAGGTAAAAGATCGTGATGAATTGGATCCTGCATGGAAACGGTCTGTCGAGCGGCTGAAATATGAACAAGAAATTGATTCTATAAAGGAAAATTTAATCGGTCTTTCACTTGGTCTAAGTCTTGGTGAATTTATTGAGATAGTAAAAAACGAGAATATTGATGCGATAGAGCCTGCACTTTTGCAACTTGATGAAAAGATTAGAAATCATGAGAACGAGTTAAAAGTTGTATCCGAGAAAATTGGAAGTATCAGTAAAGAGTTGGAACAGATGGATGGCAGCGCTGTTGCCGCTCAGCTTGAGGAAGACGCCCAATCGCTACTGGCCGAAATTTCGACGAATACCGAACAATATGCCCGCCTAAAAATATCAGAAATAATTTTAGCTCGTGCAATTGAACAATATAGGATGAAAAATCAAGGGCCATTGCTCAACCGTGCGGGAGAGATTTTTTCTGGGTTGACACTCGGATCGTTTGATAGATTGAGGACTGATTTTGGTAGTAATGATGAAGATATTCTTGTAGGTATTCGGTCCGGAGAGAAGGGCTCTGTTGAAGTGCCGGGGATGAGCGATGGTACGGCGGATCAACTTTATCTCGCTCTCCGCCTGGCAAGTCTGGAAAGATATTTTGATAACCATCCGCCAATTCCGTTCATTTTGGATGATATCCTTGTAAATTTTGATAATGAGCGTGCAACTGCTACGCTTAAAATGCTTGCTGATCTATCTCAGCATACACAGATTATCTTTTTCACCCACCATCGGCATATAGTTGATATCGCAAAAGAGAACATCAATGAAAACATTTTCTACACGTATGATCTATGTTGAAAGATATACATTATAAAAAAATAAAAATAAAAAATTTTATATATTTTTTATGGAGAAATTATTATGTCTGTTGAAATGCTCAAACCGGTTTTGATGATACCGGGACCAATGGATGTACCTGACGAGGTTTTGCGGAGGTTAAGTCACCAGGTTTTTCCGCATTACGATGCAGCCACCCGTTTTCCCCAGTTCTATAATGAGCTTGCCGAAAAAATGAAACCGGTGTTCGGGCTTGATGCGGGGAGTGTGTTCATTCCCAGCGGCAGCGGAACCCTGGCGGTCAACATGGCGCTGGCCAGCCTTTTAACCCCAGCGGATGAAGTGCTTGTCCTTTCCAATGGAACATTGGGGGAATATGCGGAAAAGAATCTGAACTGCCTCGGAATTCCGTCCACCTTTGTCAAGGATACCTGGGGAAAAGCCTTTGATCCGGAAAAAGTACGCGATGCCATGAAAAAGAAACGGCATCCTTTCATCTATATGACCCACAATGAAAGCTCCACCGCGGTGGTGAATCCCATACCTCCCATCGGAAAAATCGCCCGGGAATTCGATGCACTTCTCATCGTGGATTCCATTTCAGGCGTCGGCGGTGTGTTGGTTGACATGGGGGATAACGGCGCTGATGTCGTTGCGGGGGCCAGCCAGAAGTGCCTGGAGCTTCCTCCCGGTCTCGCGCCGGTTGCGGTGGGGGAGAGGGCCTGGCGTTACATGGATTCCATGAAAAATCGCCGGGTTCCGTTCTACCTTGATTTTCAGAGCTGGAAAAACGCTGCAATCTCCATGCATGATCACCATCCCCAGCCGGTAACCGGCAACACATCGTTTCTGTATGCGCTGGACTGGACGGTGGATCAGATTCTCAAAGAGGGAGTGTTTAACCGTCAGGAACGGTTCCGTTCCGCCGGAAACAGGCTTCGCTCCGGTCTGGCCGGGCTGGGGTTTCGGATGAGCGCCGATCCGCGAGACGCTTCGCCGGTGGTTACCGATTTTTATCCTCCGGCAGGAATATTCGGGGAAGAGTTCCGCGCATACTGCATGGAAAAGCATAATATCATGATCGGCCAGGGATTCGCTTACAGGGATAAAGAGGGAAGGAGCCTGACTTTCCGCATCGCTCATTTCGGCCTTGCGGCGAGTCCCGAACGAATCGAGCGTATGATCGAGATCGCCGGAGAGTTTGTAGAAAGCAGGTGATAATGAAGGTGGATACCCGCGTCTTCTTGCGTGGGTACACTATTCCATAATTTACGAATTGTTGGAGGTTTACCAGATAAAGTTCTCATAACTCCCGTAAAAAGGCTTTATCGGGAGATTCAGCGCCCAGTGTGCTGCGCGCCACAACATCTCGGAATATGGCGGCTCGCTCCATGTCCACGAGTAATGACCCGGTGTCATTCCTACAATCCTGCCTTTGCCCCGCTGGGCGCACCACCCCTGTATTGTTCGATGATCATCGTGCACACCATGACTTCTGAACAGCAGTGTCACATCCGGGTCACGGGGGTCAGCCATATATACACCGAATTGCTCATCGAGTTGTATGACGAACGGTTCAATACCCTGGGTTATGGGGTGATCCTGATTCAGGTTATGGATTATAACCGGCTGGATTTCTCTGTGAAGCATCGAATAAGCGCCCATCAATGAATTGAGTTTATCACCTGCGAACCAGCAGGTATTGTGAATGGCGAGCCAGCCCATACCGCGATTTGTTATGCCGTCAATGATCGCCGCCACATTTTTGTCGGTATATATGAAACCGGAATAATAGGTGATGAGCAGATCGGTATCATTGATCATGTCAGGTGTTATTGGCCTGTAGTTCCCTGCCCACCAAAAACGGGCGTTTTTTACACGAGTCATTATCGGTCTGAGACCCGTTTCGAGTGTAGGATCGTTTTCGCATAGTGCTGTAATTGATATTTCGCCTGGCTTTTTCGGTTCCCATGTCGACAGCCTTGGTGATTGCTGGGAATGCAGATTCGAAGAGGATAATGCGGCGACGGTTGCCGCAAGGCCGGTTTGCAGCACATTCCGTCTTGAATGTTTTTGAAGAATGGAATTCATGTATTTCTCCTGTATGAATTCATGGTTCTGTCAAAAGTATTATGAAATTTAACACTTAAAGATCAGATATTATTAAGGTTAGCAAAATTATGATGTTCTCCCCCTTGTCTAACTACCAAAATATTTTCTCAAAAGGGGCTTTA